>JBBTSP010000020.1:14048-37317 GCA_038064655.1 Patescibacteria group bacterium
TAAATGGGACATTTGAGACAGTATAAAAAAGAGTCATCTTTTCTTTTGGAATGAGGACTCCTCTATAATAGAAATTGTGAAAATAATTGTTACTGCAGATATTCATTATGGTGTTGGTCAAAATCAATTAATAGTAAAAAAATTGGTCAGAAAAATCATTTCTACAAAAGCGGACGTTTTAATTATTATTGGCGATACTTTTGCTTTCAAATCTGAACTACTGAATGAATGCTTGCGGTTATTTGATGATTTCAAAGGAGACAAATTATTAGTAGCCGGCAATCACGATCTTTGGACTGATCATAATAATTCATTAGTTATCTACAACAAAATTCTGCCACAAATTGCAAAAAAGAATCGTTTTCATTTGCTCGATAAAAAACCTTTTATAAAAAATAAACAAGAAATTAAAATTGCATCTGGCTCAAACAAGTAAAAATACAGAAAAAATTATATGTTCTATTCATCATGTTCCTTTTAAAGAATTACTCCGCAGTAACAATACTTCTACGGATTGGTTTCTTAATGCCTTTTCCGGAAGTGAAAAAACAGGTGACATCATAAAATCATTCCCAAAAGTGCGATATGTTTTTTGCGGCCATACCCATCAAAAGAAAAAAGCTCAGATCGGTAAGATTACTGCCATTAATGTTGGTGGTGATTATTTGCAGAAGCGTTTTGAAATAATTGAAATTTAAACAAGTACTTGTATCCTTGTGAAAAATTCTAGTTGATTTTATCAGTTATAATGTTTTATATGGACTTTTTTATTATTCTAATTCTTATCCTCTTCAATAGTTTTTTTGCAATGGCGGAAATTGCCATTATTTCAGCCAGAAAAAATAAACTAAAACATCTTGCTTTAAGTGGTGATAAAGGAGCTCAAATCGCCTTTGATTTAGCTGATAAACCTAGTGTTTTTCTTTCAACTATTCAAATAGGTATCACTCTTATTGGTATTCTTGCCGGTGCAATCGGCGATGCTCGTATTGTATCTAAACTATCATTGTTTCTTAAACCTCTCCCTTTTATTGGCGTAATTAGTGAGCAGATTGCGTTTGTTATTGTTGTTGCGGTTATTACTTATCTGTCTGTTGTTTTAGGGGAACTCCTTCCAAAACGGATTGCCCTATCAAACTCAGAACGTATTGCTTCGTTTGCAGCACCAATTATATTAAAAATTTCAAATTTTACCTCACCGATTGTTCGTTTTTTAAGCATATCTACTGAAACGGTGTTTAAATTAATAGGCCTAAAACCAGCTGTTGACCCGCCGATTACCGAAGATGAAATACGCGTACTTATCAGTGAAGGTACTAATATAGGCATATTCAATAAAACGGAGAAAAAATTAATTGATAGAGCTCTTCTACTTGATGACTTACGAGTGAAGATGCTGATGACTCCCAAGCACAAAATCATCATTTTTGATATTAATCAGTTTACCAAACATCCTCGTCACTATCTTTTTGATTATACTCATTCAAGAATTATTTTTACTGAAGGCGGACCAGATAAAATAGTTGGCGTTATTCATATAAAAGATTTACTCCCATACCATTTAAAAGACGATAAATTCGATGTTAATAAAATAAAAAACGTCATAACAAAACCTCACTTTGTTCCAGAAAATATGAGGGCTTTGAAAGTTTTGGAAATATTTAGGCATTCACCTGTTCATATTGCATTAGTATTGGATGAGTTTGGAAGCATTCAAGGGCTTATTACCTTAAACGATATTCTTGAAGCGCTGGTCGGAGAAATTAAATCTCAATCTTACAAAGATCCTGAAATTGTATCAAAACCTGATGGCTCTTTTTTTATAGATGGAACGGTTTCTGTAAACGATCTTAAAAAAACACTTCATCTGGGAAAACTTCCCAAAGAAGAACTATCAGCTTATCAAACAATTGGCGGTTTTATCATCTCCTTTCTTGAACAAATTCCTAAAACCGGAGATTATTTCGAATGGGAAGGATATCGATTTGAAATTCTCGACATGGATGATAATCGCGTTGATAAAGTTTTAATTACCAAAAGTAAGCATCATCTTTCAGTCAAAAAACTTTCGACAACTCATTAAATAATTTTGTTAAGATTTTTTACGATGACTGCCTTTTCTTTTGTAATAAAACCAGCTAATAAGACAAACGATAATAAACACTAATAATACTTCTATTGCATTATCTGTATTGGTGATTAACGATCGATACGCGGCTACTCCCAAATATAATAAGATAAAAATGCGGATGAACGATCCAATAAAAGCTGAAACAATAAATGTGCGGATATTTAGTTTAATAATTCCGCAGACAAGAGATAATGGTGTTGTAGGTATGATTGGAATAGCACGAAGAAATATCAGAACAAAAATATCTTTCCACGATCCGTTAAAACGTTTACCGATATTTTCTACATCCCGATGAGAGATTTTAAATAGTCTTCCAAACCGCCCAATGAAAAAATCCTCTGTCTTATCTGCCACAAAATAAAGAAAAATAGAGCCAATTGTTTTTCCAAAAACAGCAATACTTGTGAGTAGTAATATGTATAGAAACGTGAATTTTTGATTATAGGTAACTATTTTCGAGACGATTAAAAGAAGAGGAGAAGGTAGAAAAGGAAAAATTTCCTCAATAATCGATCCAAAAAAAACAACAAGTTCAATTGGTATTTGCGAAATAATTTGCATAGTGTTGGGATTAATTATAATTGATTTTTATTGATATAATTCTGTATGAAAAACAAGTATAAACAAGAATCAAAAGTATCTTGCATTATTCCTTTTTGGAATGAAGATCAGCGCTTATTTGCTGTCCTTGATGAAGTAGTTAAGATAAAAAAATTATCAGAAATAATATGTGTAGATGATGCGTCTGACAGAGATCGATCAGATGAAATTAAAAAAGCTTATCCTATCATAAAAGTTATCCGTTTAAATAAAAATGTTGGTAAGTCAGACGCAATCCTTGAAGGATTAAAACACGCTAAAGGTAACTTTATTTTATTACTTGATGCTGACCTTCGTAATCTTAACTATATCGAAATCAATAATGCAATCAAAGCAATCGAAGAAACGCCTGATATTGACATGCTTATTTTACGAAGAGTCAAAGCCCCGCTTTTTGTAAAAATAACACGTGGAGATGTGTTAAGTACTGGAGAACGAATAGTAAAGAAGGAATATCTACAAGAACTGTTGGAAGGATATATTAAAGGATGGGAGCTTGAATCGAAAATTAATTTGTACATGTATGATCATAAAAAGAAAGTTCTTTGGGTTCCTCACTCTGGCATCAATACACATTGGAAATGGGGATGGAATGCGGATTTAAAATATCACAAAAAAAAGATGTCAGATATCTATTCAATTGGATTGATCAATCTAATAAGGCTTTTTATATTCTTTGGGAAAAAGAAATATTTGAGGAGAAAATAAAGATATATTTTATAGCAATATGAATATAAAATTGTTTATTCAGCAATGTTTTTATCCAATTTATATTAGGTTTTGGGCGGAAAGGTTTTATAAGATTAAAGAGGGGCAGATTATTATTGATGCTGGAGCTTATTTGGGGAGCTTTACTCTTTATGTAGCCAAGAGAGTTGGGAAAACTGGAAAAGTTATTGCGTTTGAACCCGATCCAAACAACTTTAAAATACTTGAATCCATTATTGAAAAGTCAGGTTTACAAAACATCATTTTAATAAAGAAAGCTCTTGGAAATGTAATCAAGGAAGTTGAATTAGAAAGTGTTAATCATTTTTCTTCGGTAGTTATTAAAACTTTTAAAAACCCAATTTTTAAAGTCCAACAAACAACTCTTGATGAGGAAATGAAAAAACTTAAAATAATGAAAGTACATTTTATAAAAATGAATATAGAAGGAGCTGAAATAAATGCTATCAAAGGCGCAAAACAAACACTGGCTAATGTTGAGCATATAGCTATTTCTTGTCATGCCGTCAACGGTAAAAATACTGAGAATGAAATAAACCCTTTATTGAGGAAGTTTGGATTGAAAACCAAAGTTTTAAAAAGAAGAAAAATAGTTTTTGATTTAGGACATATTGATGTCTACGGATACAGATAAAATAATTTATGCCTTTCTTAAATTTTATTGGAAAAGAAGAAATTGTTAATTGTCATTTGGTGTCATCCCCGTGTTTACCCTGAGTTCCATCGAAGGGAAGACGGGGATCCAGTCGATAATTACATTCAAAATAGTGATTTTAGTCTGGATTTCCTCCTTCGAGGGAATGACAATCTGTGTCAAGACTTGTGAACTCTTACATTATAACAGTGTAGTTGAAAATATAGTTAATATGTGTTACTATCAAATGTAGTTATTGTCTAACATCGCCTTGGATGATAAGGAGCAAAAAAGAGAGATTGGTCTGAACTAATAGCTCTTTTAAGCAATGAATTATCATCAATTACAACCGGCCAAGACATTAAGGGTTCTGGTTGTAATTATGAAAAACACAAGGTTAATTTTTGGAATAGGATTTGTAGTTATTTTTATTCTTTTTTCTTCATTATCCACGATTATTTCTTTTGTTACTGACTGGTGGTGGTTTACCGAAGTAGGACAGACCGAGGTTTTTATCAAACCCCTGATTACAAAAATAATTATTGGTCTTACAACTACAATCATTGCTGCATTTTTTCTTCTTACTAACTTTTTTCTTGCGGTTCGATCAAAAACTTCATGGATCGCTCTTATACCTGAAGGATTACTTGGTATTCCGGTCAGTCTTGACAGTCGGGTATTAAAAAAATTGGGTATTATTGTCAGCATTGTTCTTTCTTTGATCCTTGGATCCATTACCGCAGTCAACTGGCAGGAAATACTCAAATTTTTTTCCTCGACTCCTTTTGGTGAATTTGACCCCATTTTCAAAAAGGATATTGCCTTTTATATCTTTTCTCTACCGGTTTTTAATACAGGCTTAGGAATTCTGAGACTTCTGATCATTATTTCCTTTATTAGCAGCGGAGCCATATATATTCTCAAAGGCAGTTTCAATTTTACAAGTCTTCTTGATAAATTTAAGTTGCCCGGTTTAAAGCTATCTCAGAAAGGTCAGACAGAACCAAAAGCGCAGCTACATCTTGGCATTTTACTCTTTCTTTTCTTGATAACAACCGCCTTTGGCACATATCTCTCTTTGTTTAAACTTCTTTCTACCCAGAGCGGTCCAATCTTTGGAGCCGCCTATACTGATATAGCTATTATGGTCCCTATCTTAAAAATTTCTATAGGCGTTACGGTTTTAATTGCAATATTAACTTTATTCTGGGGTATAAGCGGAAAATTCACACCTCTTATTGTAGCAATTTTTCTATATACCGTTGTTGGGATTGTTTCTGCACTCGTCCCGTCTCTTTTCCAGAAACTGGTTGTTGCGCCAAATGAATTGGTTAAAGAAACACCGTTTATTAAAAACAATATTGCCGCCACTCGCAAAGCATATGGCTTGGATAAAATTGAAGAGAGGGAAATAACAGCTGATAAACCGTTAACATCTTCCGATATTGCCGCAAATAGTTTGACAGTTAAAAACATACGGCTTTGGGATCGCGAACAACTCCTTTCAACATTCTCCCAAATTCAGGAGATAAGGACGTATTATGAATTTATTTCGGTTGATAATGATCGATATATGATAAATGACGAAATTCGTCAGATCATGTTGTCACCAAGAGAGCTTGCTTCAGAAAGTCTCCCAAATAAAAGCTGGATTAATGAAAAACTATCATTTACTCATGGATATGGAGTGGCAGCAGGTCCAGTCAATCTGGTAACCGCTGAGGGGTTACCCGTTTTATTTATCAAAGATTTACCACCAAAATCAGAATTTAAACAACTAAATATAAATCGCCCTGAAATATATTATGGCGAAAAAACTAACGATTATGTCATTGCCAATACTAAATCAAAAGAATTCGATTATCCTAAAGGAGACGAGAATGTTTACACAACATATCAAGGTAAAGGAGGAGTAAAGATAGACTCGTTTCTTAAACGATTATTTTTTGCTTTTAAGTTTAACTCACTTAATTTATTTTTATCAAATGATGTAACAACTAATAGTCGAATTCTCTATCACCGTAATATTAAAGAACGAGTTGAAAAAATTGTTCCATTCCTTACCCTTGATCGTGACCCTTACGCCGTAGTTGCCAATAAAAAAATATACTGGATTTATGATGCATATACAAAAACTGTCAACTATCCTTATTCACAGCCACAAACTTTAAATGGTGAAAGCATCAACTACATTAGAAATTCGGTAAAAATTGTTATAGACGCCTATGACGGATCAATTAATTTTTATCAGGTCGATATAAAAGATCCAATTATTCAAACATATGCCAAAATATTTCCCAATCTTTTTCAACCTATGAGTAAAATACCAAAAAGTCTTCTTTCTCACCTTCGCTATCCGGAAGACATTTTTAGCATTCAAACATCTGTATATATGATCTATCACATGGATCAACCACAGATTTTTTACAATAAAGAGGATCAGTGGGAAATCCCAACCATTAGCGAAGAGCAAAAACAGGATGCCACCAGTGAAGTACAACAAATGGCTCCTCGCCATATGATAATGAAGCTCCCTGATGAAAAAAAAGAGGAATATATCCTTATGCTTCCATTTACCCCTCGCAATAAAGACAATCTTTCTGCCTGGATGGTGGCCAGAAACGATGGAAATAACTATGGAAAACTTATCGTTTACCGTTTTCCCAAACAAAAGCTTATCTATGGTCCAAAACAAGTAATAGGTCGTATTAATCAGGATGCTGAAGTGAGTCGACAGATTTCTCTTTGGGACCAAAGAGGCTCGCAAGTTATTCAAGGGCCGCTCCTTGTCATTCCAATAGAAGAATCCCTTATTTACGTAAGACCGCTGTATCTTAAAGCAGAGACGGGAAAAATTCCAGAGCTGAAGCGAGTCATTGTTGCCTATGAAAATAAGATTGCGATGGAGGAAACTTTGGAAGCGGCCCTTTCAAGAATATTTGGAATGGCAGAAAAAACTGATCAACCCTTCGACTCCTTCGACGAAACTCAGGACAAGTCCGCTCAGGGTAAACCAACAAAAGATCTGTTTAAACAAGCGCAGGAACTATACGATGAAGCTATCCGTTCTCAAAAAGAAGGTAATTGGGCTCTTTATGGGGAAACAATCAAAAAATTGGGTGAAATCTTAAAAAGAAAATAACATGAATTTTTCCAAAATAATAATGATCGTCGTTGTTCTTTTATTATTAATAAGTTTTATACTGCCTATTTTCATGGGGTATTAGATTACATTATGGAGCAAACTTCGTTATTTAAAAAAGGACTATCATCTCAAAAGGTTCAAGCCCTATTAAAGCAATATGGCTATAACGAAATTTCCGAAGTAAAGCAATTTACCTTAATAAAATCATTTCTCGCTCAGTTTGACAATGTTTTAATCCTTCTTCTTATAGCTGCCGGCGGTATCTCGTTTTTTGTTGGTGAACGTCTTGACAGTTTATTTATTTTTCTTATTGTTATTCTTAATGCCTTTTTTGGCTTATATCAAGAGTATAAGGCAGAAAAAGCTCTTTCTTATCTGAAAAAACTTACGGTTACTACCATTCGTGTCATTCGGAATGGAAAGGAACAACAAATTGACAGTCGAGACCTTGTGCCAGGTGACCTTATCTATATTGAAGAGGGAGCAAAAATACCAGCTGACTGTCAGATAGTCGAATCACGTAATCTTGAAATCAATGAGGCTTCCCTCACCGGTGAATCATTACCTGTTGTAAAAAACAGTAATGATCTAAACAGTAATCAACTGTTTATGGGAACAGTTGTGGCTTATGGAAGAGGATATGCCCAGGTGTTGAAAACCGGCAATCAAACAAAATTTGGGGCTATTGCCAAAACCTTATCAACAATTAAAGAAACAAAAACACCATTACAGAAAAAGCTTGATGTTTTTACCAAGCAAATAGGAGTGATTGGAATTGCCGCCTCTTTAATTGTTTTTATTCTGTCTTTTGTACAGGATAAAAATCTTATTGAAAGTTTTATCTTTGCCGTAAGTTTAGCGGTGGCAGCCGTTCCAGAAGGATTACCGGCGGTTATGACGATTACTTTGGCTATTGGCGTGGAGCGAATGGCCAAGAAAAAAGCAATTGTACGTAAACTAAATGCTATAGAGGCATTAGGGTCAATCACTTTGATTGCTACTGATAAAACCGGCACACTCACTGCAAACCAAATGAGAGTTAAGAAAATCTTTGTTGAAAATAATGTCTATGAAATAACCAATCCTCCTCTTTTAACCAATCATCCGTTTTCCAAAATCGTTTTTAACGGTATTTTGTGTTCTACGGCAGCCCTTGTGACAAAGATTGATCATGGAAGAGACTTTGATATTATAGGCGATGCGACCGAGGGGGCACTTCTTCTTATGGCTCACAAAGTCGGAATGATTCCCGAAACAGTTAGAGAAAAATGGAAGATTATTGATGAACTGCCTTTTAATCCGGTGACCAAACGGATGACAGTTATAGTCAAAAGTCAAAAGTCAAAAGTCAAAAGTCAAAATTTTGTTTTTACTAAGGGAGCTCCGGAATCTATTCTTTCAATTTCATCGAAAATCTTAATTGGGAATAAACCAACCCCTCTTAACTCTCATCATATTAGTCGGATTAAGAGTGAATTTGAGCATTTTGCACGGCAAGGCTTACGAATGATTGCATTTTCTTATAAAGAAAATGTCAGTAGCGATCTGGAAAAAGATCAGGTGTTTCTGGGGTTCGTTGGCATTGCTGATCCGGTAAGGGAAGAAGTTAAGGAAGCTGTCAGAAAAACTCAAGAAGCGGGAATAAAAACAATAATGATAACGGGTGATAATCCATTGACCGCCGAAGCCATTGGGATTGAAACAGGAATTATTAAAGAAGGGGAAGACATTCTTACCGGAAAACAACTTGATGATTATTCTGACGAAGAATTAATACCTCTTCTTGGAAAAGTTAAAATATTTGCTCGCACTTCACCGGAACATAAATACCGTTTGGTAAAACTTTTCCAAAAGCAAGGAGAGGTTGTTGCTGTCACAGGCGATGGTGTTAATGATGCATTAGCATTGAAACAAGCAGATGTAGGGGTGGCTATGGGTATTACCGGCACCGATGTGGCCAAGGAAACTGCCCACATGATCATCACTGATGATAATTTTGCCACTCTTGTTGGCGCGGTTGAACAAGGAAGAAATATTTTCAATCATATTAAAAATGCGATAAAATTTCTATTAGCATGTAATATGGGTGAAGTTATATATATTCTTGCCGCTGTTATTTTTCAGCTTCCAATATTAACAGCACTTCAACTTCTCTATATAAACCTTGTTACTGATGGCATACCTGCCATTGCCCTTGCCTTTTCACCGAATGAAAGTAACATTATGCGGGAAAAACCAAGGCGAGTAATGACAATTTTAGAAAAACTTGATTTTAAATATATATTTTTATTTGGCATAATTACTGCTGTTCTTATTTATGTATCCTTAATTCCTTCATTTATTTTTTCTCAAAAAATAATAGCAACCACTCTTTTGTTTACCTCAATGATTGTTGTCCAACACTTTATCTTTGTTGATTTATGGCTTTCCCATAAATCCATTTTTACCCATTTTTATCTTTTGAAAAAACCAATCTTTCTTATGGGTTTTTTCTTTCCTTTTATTCTTCATCCATTTATTATTTATAATCCGTTCTTCCAAAACGTTTTCTCTGTCACTTCTCTGTCCTTCTGGTATATTATTTCTTCTATTTTCATATCTCTTCTTATTTTTATTCCTCTTGAATTATTTAAAAAAAATAAAATTATCAATTAGTTTTCGCCCTCCGTCAAAGTCCAGTTTGGCTGCGGGACTTGGATTCGAACCAAGATGACAACTTTCAGAGAGTCGCATCCTACCATTAGATGATCCCGCATATCCTTGACTATATTTTATCAAATAATTATTTTAACAATCGTTTATAAGTGGATCGAAATATTTGTTTAATATTTTACGAAGTAGTTTATTTTTGCCTTGGCTTTGAGGTCGGCCACGAAGGTCTGAATTTTTGCTTGAAGTTTTTGTTGTTTGATAGCTGCTCCTGCCTGATCTCTCGTTATTTCCGGAACAGTTTGACCCAAACCTAATGAAGACTGCTCTTTCTGTTTTGCTAAATAATTTTCTATCTCTTTATCAGTAACTATAACATTGCTGTCAACCATTTTTGAAACCAAAAGCTGTAGCCTGATTCCATCGGTTAAATCTTTTTTTGTCATTCCCTGTTGTTGTAATAATACTTCCAGAGTAGCTCCCTGAGAAGTAACGTTTTTTTCGATTTTGGATATCTCCGCGTCAACTTCCTTCTCGGAAATATTTATTTTTCTCTTCTTTCCTTCCTGGTTGATTAGAGCTTTTAAAATTAAGTCATCAAGAACCTTTTTACCTCCCTGTTTTTCCAGTTCTTTAACGATTGACAGACGGTTTACCAGTTGTCCGTTAATTGAGGCAACAAAAAAAACTTTTCCTCCGAAATAAATTAAACCGCCAACAACAAGAAGTATTAGAACATATAAAAACACTCTTTTGGGAAGTTTAATCGAAACCCTCGGAGAGATTTGTTTATCTATTTTTTGTTTCTTCACTCTTTTTGCCATAATTAATAGTACAAAATTATTTTCAAAAATCAATACCAAAAACTTTGGTCATTACGGTATCGAGAAACGGAGAGAGAGTTTTTTGACTCTTGAATGAATTTCTTTCATTTTTTTATTGACTCTCATTTCCCTCTCAAACTTGGCAATATATTCTTTCCTCTCCTCTTTAATAGCTGGCAAACAATATGGCTTCAATAGGTCAATTACTTCAAGAATAACACCGCCGATGAACTTCATTTCCTTTTCTTTCATTCCTCTGGTTGTTGACGCCGGTGTTCCTAATCTTATCCCTGACGGATAAAATGGTGACGAGGTTTCGTCGGGAACAGTATTCTTGTTTAAGGTCAGGCCGACCAAATCAAGTGCTTTTTGAGCAAATATCCCCGAACCGGCCCCGAGAACCGACGTCAAATTAACTAGTAATAAATGGTTTTCACTGCCCCCGCCGACTAATTTTAAACCACCATCTATCAACGTTTTTGCTAAAACACCTGAGTTTTTGACGATTTGAACCGCATACTTTTTGAATGATGGCTGAGACGCTTCAAATAAAGCAACCGCAATCGCTCCTGTTTGATTATCATGCGGACCGCCTTGCAGTCCGGGAAAGACAGCTTTATTGATTTTATCACCCAAATCCGGATCTTTTTTCAAACCTTTTTCCGTTACCATAATTATTGCACCTCTTGGACCTCTTAGTGTTTTATGAGTGGTTGTGGTCACAATATGAACGAAAGGCACCGGGGAAGGATGAGCTTTTCCAGCAATTAGACCGGCTACATGGGCAATGTCAGCTGTCAAATAAGCACCGACTTCGTCGGCAATCTCGGCAAACTTTTTATAATTAAATTTAAGCGGATAGGCCGTCGCTCCAACCCAAATCAGTTTGGGTTTATGTTCCTTAGCTAATCTTCTTATCTCAACATAGTCAAATAAATCTTCATTTTTGTAAATATTGCTTTTCTTCAACGAATATTGGAACGATTTATAAAAAATACCAGTTGCCGAAACCATATGACCATGAGTCAGATGTCCACCGGCAATCAAGGCCTGCCCCATGATTGTATCGCCCGGCTTGCAGGTTGCCAGATAGACAGCTAAGTTGGCCGGTGAACCCGAATAAGGTTGAACATTGGCAAAAGGAACGCCAAAAAGTTTTTTGACTCTTTCTTGGCATAATATTTCCAGTTCATCAACATTTTCGTTGCCGCCGTAATATCTTTTTTTCGGATAACCTTCCGAGTATTTGTTGACAAAGTATGAGGATAAAACTTTTCTCACTTCACTGGAGGCGTAATTTTCCGACGGGATTAACTCAATCCCCTCTTTCTGTCTTTTTTCTTCTTTTTTAACTAAATTGTAAATTTTTATGTCTCTCATGATTTTTTACATCTTAAAGTAATATTTCTTATTTTTCAAGTCTAAAGTATAATATGTGGATGATCCGAATATTATTTGGAGCTGATGTTTTGATGTTAGTCATTTTTTTATTTAAATTAAACAGTCTACCTCCACAGCTTCCCCTTTTTTATTCTCAAGCTTGGGGTGAAAAACAACTGGCTGACACCTGGTTAATTTTTTTATTGCCGGTCTTTCTTAATCTATTATTTTTTTTAAACAACTATCTTTACAAAAGATTCTTTTCTGACAATGAGTTGCTGGAAAAAATTTTTTATTATCTTAACCTCTTTCTCATTTTCGGTTTTACATTAATTTTTATTAAGATTATTTTTTTAGTTTCTTAAAAATGAATTTTATTATTTTAATAATCGCTACTTTAATTTCTTTTTTTTTGACAATTCCCACCATCGCTTTGGCAAAAAAGTTCCATCTTGTTACTGATTCTAAAATCAGACTGCATCCGGCTCATACTCACGTCGGAATAGTTCCTCGAGGCGGAGGATTACCAATTTATCTATCTATCCTTTTTACTTCTTTAATTTTTCTCCCTGTCAACAAAATTATTCTCGGCATACTGATCGCCGGTTTTTTGCTGATCGTCCTTGGTCTGTTTGATGATGCCTACGATCTTTCTCCTTACTGGAGATTTGCCGCCAATATATTTATTTCTGCTTTAGTGATTGTGTTCGGTCTGGGTATTCCTTACATTTCCAATCCCTTCGGAGGAGTGATCAGACTTGATTTTTGGCAAATTCCCATTACTTTTTTTGGAGTCCATTACATTTGGGTAATTGCTGATCTATTGGCCATTGTTTGGCTCACCTGGTCAACCAACATGATCAACTGGAGCAAAGGAATCGACGGACAACTGCCGGGATTTGTTGCCATTACGGCCATATTTTTGGGACTACTATCACAAAGATTTACCGGACATGACATCTCCGCCCAATCCGTCACCATCCTCAGTTTTATTGTGGCCGGAGCTTATTTGGGTTTTCTTCCTTTTAATTATTTTCCGCAAAAAATTATGCCGGGTTATGGCGGTGGGGCCTTGGCCGGTTTTTTACTGGGAATTCTTTCGATACTGTCTTTTGGAAAAGTTGGTACAGCTATTCTTATTATGTCAATTCCGATGATCGATGCCATTTATACAATGATCAGGCGACTTAAAAAAGGAAAGTCAATTTTTCGAGCTGACTGGGGACATTTTCATCACCGGCTTTTAGAAATCGGTTGGGGAAAGCAACGAATTGCCTGGTTTTATTGGTTAATTGCTTTAATATTAGGAATCGCCAGTTTATTTTTGAAAGGAATTGAAAAATTAATAGCTTTCATTACCATAGCAGTATTACTTTTAGTCTTCATATTTATTATTGAGGAAATGAAGAAACAGAACAAAAAATTGACCTAATTAACCTAATTGATCTAATTTCTAAAAAAATCCCAATTTCCCAAATTTTAAATTGAGTATTGAAAATTGGTCATTGATTAGGTTAATTAGAATAATTAGAAATTAGGAATTTTTATGAAGTATTTCATTAAAACCTTCGGTTGTCAGCAAAACCATGCCGACTCAGTCAGGATTGTTTTTTATCTTAAAGCTCAAGGAATGAAACCGGCCGGCTCATATGAAAAAGCCAACTACATTGTCATCAACACCTGTATGATCAGAGAGTCTGCTGAAAACCGAGTTTATGGCCTCGTAAACAACCTGTCAAAATTGAAAATTGAAAATTGTAAATTGAAAATTATTGTGACCGGGTGTATGACAGGAATGGCTTTGAAAGATAAAACAGGAAAATTCTTGAAGCTATTAAAAAAAAGACTGCCCGGAGTTGATGAATTTTTGGCTATTGAAGAGATTGGGTTTGACACCACTCCGCTGAGGGTTGATAAAACCTCCGCCTTTGTCCCGATCTCCAATGGTTGTAATAACTTTTGCACCTACTGCGTCGTCCCTTATACCCGCGGCCGGGAAAAAAGTTTACCCTACCAAGACATTATCAAAGAATGTTTGAAATTAAAAAAGAAAGGGTATAAAAGCATAACCTTGCTCGGACAAAACGTAAATTCTTACGGAGCGGACTTGATAAATGTTGCTCGTGACACTTCTCTTCTGCGAGGCTCTGCGGAATATCTCCGCAATCCGCTTCTCGAAGAGCCTCTTCACTCGCAACATAATCTAAAGCGATTAAAACCAATATACGTTAAACACCTTGGCCGCTATCGTATTCCAACTTTATTTCCTTATCTTTTAGAACAGGTGGCAAAAATTGGATTTGAAAAAGTTGACTTTATCTCCTCTAATCCTTGGGATTTTTCTGATGAACTAATTGATGTGATTGCCAGAAACAAAAATATTACTCGGACTATCCATCTTCCCGTTCAGTCCGGTGATGACAACGTCTTAAAAAGAATGAATCGCTGGTACACTCGCGACGAATATTTAAATCTCGTCGCAAATTTAAAATTTAAAATTAAAAATTTAAAATTAACAACGGATATTATCGTGGGATTTTGCGGAGAAACAGAAAAAGAGTTTAAAAATACTGTCAAACTTTGCAAAAAAGTTGGATTTAGCTGGGCGTTTGTTTCGGTATATTCTCAAAGACCGATGGCGGCGGCGGCAAAAATTTTAAAAGACGACGTCCCCCACCCGGTCAAAGATAAACGCTGGAAGATCTTGGATGATATGATAAACAAGCCGCATTTGAAGAAAAGATAAATCTTGATGTACAAATATTGGTTTAATTATTTGATAAAATTTAATGTATGAAATTACTTGTTACTGGCGGAGCCGGGTTTATCGGAAGCAACTTTATTCTTTACTGGCTGAAAAAATATCCTCAAGACAAGATTGTCAATCTTGACAAACTCACCTATGCTGGCAACTTGGAAAACCTGAAATCTGTTGAAAAAAATCCTAATTACGAATTTGTTCAAGGTGATATCTGTAGCTCGCAACTCGTTAATGAATTGATAAAAAATATTGATGTAGTCGTCCATATGGCGGCTGAAACCCATGTCGACCGCTCTATTCTTGACCCGGCCCCTTTTATCAAAACCAATATCGAAGGCACTTACGTACTGCTTGAAGCAGCTTTAAAAAACAAAGTTAAAAGATTTCATCATATTTCCACTGACGAAGTATTCGGAGCTTTAGAACTGAATTCGAAACAGAAATTTAATGACAATACGCCTTATAATCCTCGAAGTCCTTATTCTGCCTCAAAAGCCGCTTCCGATCACTTGGTTCACGCTTATTACATAACTTATAATTTACCCGTTACAATTTCCAACTGTTCAAACAATTTCGGTCCGTTTCAATTTCCCGAAAAATTAATTCCTTTGGCCATTACTAATATTATTGAAGGGAAAAAAGTCCCCGTCTATGGTGACGGTCTTTATGTCCGTGACTGGCTTTATGTCGAAGATCACTGCCGAGCCATTGATCTAATCTTGCAAAAAGGAAAAATCGGTGAAACTTATCTGATTGGTGGATTAACTGAAGATATTGCCAATATTGATATTGTTAAAAAGATTTTGAAAATAATGGAAAAAGATGAAACGCAGATTGAATTTGTTAAAGACCGGCCTGGCCATGATCGAAGATACGCCATTGATTGGTCAAGAATAAACAAAGAGTTAGGTTGGCAACCTGAACATAATTTTGATGAATATTTAAAGTTAACGGTTGATTGGTACCTGAAAAACCAGGATTGGTGGAAGAAAATAAAATATGCTTAAAATAGCTTTAACTGGTGCTGATGGCTTGGTTGGCTCACGAATCATTGAGCTACTTAAAAACGAATTTGAATTTATTCCTATCCCTCAAACCAAGATGGATATAACAGACGCCAATCTGATACAAAATGTTTTAAATAATATTGATTTTGATATTTTTTTCCACTTAGCCGCCTACACTAACGTCCCCGGAGCCGAAACAAACAAAGAGCTTTGTTTCAAGATTAATCGTGACGGAACAAAAAATGTTTTCGATGTCGTTATGCAAAAACAAAAAAAATTTGTTTATGTTTCAACTGATTTTGTCTTTGACGGAACCAGTCCTCCTTATTTTGAAGATTCCATACCAAATCCTATCGGAGTCTACGCTTTCTCAAAATATGAAGGTGAAAAAATTCTTGGCGGACAGGCTATGATTGTCCGGATCGCCTATCCTTACCGAGCTAACTTTGAATTAAAAAAAGATTTTTTTAGGACTTTTAAATCATATCTTGAACAAAAAAAGCCTTTAGCGATGATTACCAATTCACTCATGACTCCTACTTTTATCGATGACATCGCTTATGGATTAAAGTATTTATTTAATAATTATTCGCCGGAAATCTATCATTTGGTCGGCAGTCAATCTCTCTCGCCATATGACACAGCCATAAAAGTTGCTGAAACTTTCGGATATGATAAATCTCTTATTGGAAAAACCACTTATGAAGAATATATTAAAGATAAAGCCCGGTTGCCCCAGTTTGCCGATATCAGAAGTAAAAAGAACAATTTTTATAAAATGAGAACATTTGAACAAGGACTGGAAGAAATAAAAAAACAGTTGTAAAATAAAACCTTATGACAATCACCGTCATCGGTCACGGCTACGTTGGCTTGGTAACTGCCTGTGTTTTTGCCGATTTTGGCAATCAGGTTTGGGTAATCGGACACACTAAAGAAAAACTTGCCCGTCTGAAAAACGGTGACCCGATTATTTATGAGCCGGGATTGAAAGAACTTCTGCAGAAAAATATTCAGGCTAAAAGAATTTTCTTTACTTTAGATTATGAAAAAGCTATTCCTGAATCGGAAATCATCTTCATCGCCGTCGGCACTCCGCCGAAAGATACTGGGGAAGCCGATCTGACCGCCGTCATTGATGTTGCCCGAAACATTGGAAAAAATCTTAAAAGTAAGTTCACGGTTGTCTCCTGCAAAAGCACCGTTCCCGTCGGGACCAATCGGAAGATCGAAGTAATCATCAGTAAACATAAACCAAAACATGTTGACTTCGCTGTTGCGTCTTGCCCTGAATTTTTGCGTGAAGGAACAGGAATTTCTGACACCGTTAATTCCGATCGGGTTATCATCGGATCTGATAATAAGCGGGCAATTGAAAAACTTATTGTCCTTCACAAACCTATAAACAGTAAACGCATCATTACCAACCTTGCTTCAGCCGAAATAATTAAATATGCTTCCAACGTATTTCTGGCCAATAAAATATCGTTTGCCAATCTCATTTCATTTTATTGTGAAAAAACTGGAGCTGATGTTGATGAAGTTTTAAACGGAGTCGGGTTAGACAATAGGATCGGTAAGCAATTTTTAAATCCCGGACTTGGATACGGCGGCTCCTGTTTGCCAAAAGACGTAAAAGCGTTTTTGGATATCGGAAAAAGATTATTTGTCGATACAGAACTGCTTTCTTCGATTGAAAAAATAAATTTAAAATCCCAGGAAAATTTTCTGGAAAAAATAATCAAATATTCTCCCAGGAAAAAAGTTGCCATCTGGGGTTTAAGTTTTAAACCCAACACCGATGATATAAGATTTGCTCCGTCAATTTTTATTATTGAAAATTTATTAAAAAAAGGTTTTGAGATAAATGTTTACGACCCAGCTGCTATAGAAAATATCAAAAAAATATTTGCGGATAAAGTTAATTACGCCAAGGATCCCTATAAGGTTGCAAATAAAGCTGAAGCGTTGGTCATTATCACCGAATGGAACGAGTTCAAACAAATAGATCTGAATAAAATAAAAAAACTTATGTCAAATCCGACTATTTTTGATGGCAGAAATATTTACGATCCATCTGATTTAAAAAAATTGGGTTTTAAATATTATTCGATAGGAAGACCATAATAATGAAAATACTAATTACCGGAGGAGCCGGTTTTATCGGCTCTCACCTAACTAAATTTCATCTTGTCAAAAATGACGCTGTAACCGTTATTGATAATTTCATTACCGGGAATAAAAAGAATTTAGAATCTGAAACAAATAATAAAAATCTAAAAATAATTGAGGCTGATATTGTCAATTTTAACTTTTCAAGTCTATCAGCTTTTGATATTATCTACGACCTCGCCTCTCCCGCTTCACCAAAAGATTTCCAACAACTCTCAATTGAAATTTTAAAAACCAATAGTCTTGGTTTAATCAATATCTTAGATTTTTTTATTAAAAGTAATAGCAAAACCTTTGTGTTTTCCTCAACTTCCGAAGTCTACGGCGATCCGCTTGAGCATCCCCAAAAAGAAAGTTATTTCGGCCACGTCAATCCCGTTGGCCCTCGCTCTTGCTATGACGAAGGAAAAAGATTTGCCGAAGCTTTGATAATGGCTTATTACAGAAAATTTAAAAAAGATGTCCGGATTGCCCGAATTTTTAACACTTACGGACCCTTTATGAAAAAAGACGATGGCCGGGTTATTTCCAACTTTATTAATCAAGCAATTAACAATCAACCATTAACCATCTATGGTGACGGCTCCCAAACCCGTTCCTTTTGCTATATTTCCGATATGATTGAGGGATTATATTCTATAGCTACAACTAATAATCTAGCTGGAGAAATAATCAATATCGGCAATCCTAATGAAAAAACTATTTTAGAAATGGCTGATATAATAAAAAAATTAATTCAATCCCGAACAAATTTGGTTTTTAAAACCATTGGGGCTGATGATCCGAAAAAACGTTGTCCTGATATTTCCAAAGCCAAAAAAATTTTAGGTTGGGAACCGAAGATAGGTTTGGAAGAGGGACTGAAATTAACTATTGAGTATTTTAGAAATTTATGAAAAAAGTAGTTGTTGTTGCTCCTACATTTAACGAAAAGGGCGAAATTGAAAATTTAATAAATAAGGTTTTTGATCAATCAAAAAAACTATCAAATTGGGAAATTTATTTATTGATAGTTGACAGTCAATCAAAAGATGGAACAATTGAAATTGTAAAAAAATTACAAAATAAATTTCCTAGACTTCATCTTCTTGAAACAGAAAAAGAAGGGCTTGGTAAAGCATACTTAAAAGGTTTTAAATATTGTGAAGAAAAGATTAATCCTTATTTAATAATTCAGATCGATGCCGACGGACAGCATGATCCTGATAAAATACCGGAATTTATTAAAAAAATCGAGCAGGGAGCCGATTTTGTTGTTGGTACAAGATATTCTAAGGGAGGTTCAATTCCAACAAACTGGGGCTTACACAGAAAGATACTATCAATCGGAGCAAACTTGATTGTTAAGCTTGGATTTATGAAATTAAAAGTGACTGAATGGACAAACGGTTACCGGGCAATTAAATTTTGGCTTATAAAAAATGCCTATGATCACCTTAAAAATTATTCCGGATACGTATTCCAAGTCGCCTTTTTGGATTTTGCCATAAAAAATAATGCGGTATTGGATGAAATCCCGATTCATTTTAAAGAAAGAACGACCGGAATTTCCAAAATAAACGCTTTTCAATATAGTTTTCAAACATTTTTATATGTTTTTAATAACTCATCATTTATTAAATATGTCATCGTCGGTTTCGCCGGATTTTTTGTCGATTTTGGTATTTCCTATATTGCCATAGAAAAAATCCATTGGCCAGTTTGGTTGGGAACAGTTCTCAGCGGCGAAATATCTATTATCTGTAATTTTATTTTAAATAATTATTGGAGTTTTGCTCATAAAAGAATTAAGGGAGGATTTGGGAGTTTTTTTTGGAGTTTTTTCAAATTCAATCTTGTTACTTCGGGATCTGTTCTCATTCAAATTGTACTTTTACAACTTTTGATTATGCTTTTGGGAAAACAGTTCTGGTATATTTATAAGGTCTTTATCATCGGCTTCGTCATCATTCCCTACTCCTATTTTTTCTACAATAAGTTTATCTGGAAGAAGAAGTAATTTATTCCTTACTCGAATACTCACTTGATACCCAACCTTCTGTAAAATTCCCTGAAACTAATCCTTCAGAATTATTATTATATTTGATTTTAAACCACCCGGTTTTTTCGTCCATTAACTCGTACTTTTCTCCCGGCTTGACTTTGGCCGATTCGGTGGCATCAATTGAACCATCAACCCTTACTCGGAGCCAACCCTGAGGATTGTCTCTTATTTTTACATAAGTTTTATCGGTCGTGCCACCGCTACTGCTGGCCGTCTTGGTTTTATCCTCTGAAGTCTTTGCAAATGAAGAACTTTGATCGATTGCCAGTTTAAAGGCGGCATTGACACGGTAGCCGGGATCGACATTGATTTTTTGTGTTCTTCTGAAAAAACCAGGCATAAAGACTGAAATTTCATGATCTCCTCTTCGTACGTTATCCAAAATCAAAGGTGCAACTCCTTTCTCATCGTTGTCCAAAGTGATGATCGCTCCCTGTGGTTCTGTCTCCACATAAATTTCTCCAGACTGAGCATTTTGTGGTTTTTTGGTCATTTTTGTTGTTGTAAAAATTTCACCGGCTGAAGCAATATCTGAAGAACCTAATTCACGATTAACATAAGTTAAAGCATTTTTATAAATATTTATTTTCCCGTTCCAGGAGGCCGTATCCGTAGATGTTGATTCGGGAATTAATTTGAGCAGGTACTCGCCGACTTTATATTTATCTTCAAACGGAGTTTTTCCGATTACGGCACTGTTGAGAAAAACGCTGGCAGTCGGCGAAGAAATAATTTTTAATTTTCCGTATTCGTTTTGTTTATCAAAAATAAAAAACCTGACGGCCACAAATCCAACAAAAAGTAGTATTAATATTAAAAGCAGTGATAACTTACTTTTCATATTTGTCATACGATTATTTTAGGCGAGTTTTCTAAACTTTTCAACTTAACTTAATCAAAGCAACTCCAAAAAGCATTATCAAACTACCAATCCAGACTTCTTTTTTTGGTTTATCACCAAGAAAAATTAAACCAAAAATCAAAACAAAGAATACTTCCAATTTCTTAACTCCGGAAACTAAGGCTACCGCCCCAGTTGTAATTCCATATAAAAATAATAATGCTACACCAGTATAAACTAATCCGTTAATGAACAACATTTTGAAATTAACTTTCAAATCTTTTATCCAATTAAGGTCCTTTTTTGTCATGTAAAATCCAATTAATACCGTTGTCATAAAATTTTCCAGTAACAGTAGGAAGGATTGATTAACCGGTTGAATATTTTTCAATCCATACTTATCAAAAATCGATGTCAAAGGCATAATTATCATTGCCAATAAATAAGCTCGAGACCCTTTGTTCGTCAATAATAATTTGAACGGTTTAAGAATGTCTTCTTTAGCTTCTTCAACTTTAAGGAAATATCCCCCAACAACTATCAAAACTAAACCGATTATTGGAATTAATCTAAGACTTTCTGAAAGAAAAATTAGACCAAAAAGATAGTTAAATAAAACCATAAAAAACGTTAAAGGAACAATCTCTGACATTAAACTACCTTTTAAAGATTTTAAAGTCAAAGTCTTGGCATAAGCAAAACTAATTACCGAGGCAGTAATCGCTATCCAAAAAATAGCATTTAATTTTGGCCAGCCGTCTTTAAAAGCCGGGTAAACCAAAAATGGAATTGAAAAAGTAAACAATGACCAGGATACCAACGAAGAATTGATATTCTTTAAAGCTTTTTTGTTTAAAATTATTGATACCGCTGAAACCAAAGCTGAAGATATAGCAAACCAAAACCACATATGGTTTTTATTTTATCACGTTGATTTTAAAAAAGTATGTTATAATGTTCTCATGTTAAAAGTACTATTCGTAACCAATTCGTCTTCAAGGCGACTCTTTGGGGAGGGTAGTATTTTTATGGCTTAAAGAGTAAAAAATATTATCAGCCCCGGATAAAGTCCGGGGATTTTTTTTGGCCAAAATTATAAATTTATAAATAAATATTTATAGTAAGCGAAGTCGAACTATGAAAAAACAAAATCAAAACAAAAAAGTCGTTCTTGCATTTTCCGGAGGTCTGGATACCTCTTTTTGTGTAATTTATTTGGCGAAAAAGGGCTTTGAAGTTATTACTATGACTGTTGACACCGGCGGCTTTACCAAAAAAGATAAAGGACACATAACAAAACAATCAAAATCAGTCGGCGCCAGTAAACATTATTTTATTGATGGAAAAAAGGAATTATATGAAAAAGTGGTTTCTTATATTGTAAAAGGAAATATCTTAAGAGGTGGAGTCTATCCACTATCTGCTGGTCCGGAAAGACTGATTATTGCTACGAAACTGGTTGAAATTGCTAAAAAAGAAAAAGCCCTTATCGTTGCTCATGGATCAACGGGGGCTGGCAATGACCAGGTTCGCTTTGATGTCACAATAAATGTACTTGCTCCAGAGTTAAAGATAATCGCACCGATTAGATCTCTATCTATTACCAGAAACGAAGAGATGGATATTTTGAAAAAATATGGTGTTCCTTTTAATGAAACTAAAAAAGATTACTCGATTAATCAAGGAATGCTGGGAATAACTATTGGCGGAAAAGAAACAAAGGGATCCTGGGATTCACCACCAGATGATGTTTTTCCGATTTCCTCTATTGAAAAAGCTCCAAACGCAGGAGAAGAAATAATTATTAATTTTAAAAATGGTTTACCAACATACATTAATAACAAACCTATGATTGGAATAGAGATTATGAAATACCTCAATGAATTAGGAGCCAAACACGGCATTGGAAAAGGTATTCATCTGGGTAATACTATTTTAGGAATTAAAGGTCGAGTCGCTTTTGTAGCTCCAGCCTCTTTAATTTTAATCAAAGCTCATAAAGAGTTGGAGAAATTAGTTCTAACAAAATGGCAACTCTTTTGGAAAGATATTTTGACCGAAGCTTACGGAAACTTTCTTCACGAGGCCCTTTACTTTGATCCGGTTGTGAAAGACATTGAAGCTCTGATTGATAGCAGTCAAAAAAAAGTGACCGGCCAAGTAAAAATTAAGTTAATCAAAGGCAATATTATTATCGTCGGTTATAAAAGTCCTTATTCTTTGATGGATCTAAAAATCGCTACCTATGGTGAGGAAAATAGTTTTTGGACAGGTAAAGAAGCTGCTGGTTTTTCAAAGATTTACGGATTACAAAGCATTTTAGCCCAAAAGACTAACAAAAAAATATGAAAA
>JBBTSP010000021.1:0-10153 GCA_038064655.1 Patescibacteria group bacterium
TCCAACAAGAACAGCTACGATTGAAGCCAAAAGAATATCATAATTTTTAACATGAGAGAGTTCGTGGGCGATGACTCCTTCAAGTTCGGTCCGGTTCATCATCTGCAAAAGTCCGGTTGTTGCACAGACGACGGCATGTTTTGGATCTCGGCCGGTGGCAAAAGCGTTTGGCGACGGATCATTTATGACATAAAGTTTCGGCATAGGCAGTCCGTTGGCAAGGCTTAAATTTTCCGTCACGGTATAAAAATTAAAAAATTGTTTTTTATCAGCCTTTTGTGCCCCGGTTGTCAAAAGAACAAGTTTGTCACCGTAAAAATAACTTCCGACTGATGAGGCCAGCGAAATAAAAAAACCCAAGAAAAAATAACCCCAAGGTGAATCAAAATATTTTCCCAGTAAAAAGAAAAATGAGGAGAAAATCAAAATAAAGAAAAACATTATAAAAAACGTCTTTACTTTATTTTCAGAAATTTGATTGTAAACAGTCATTCTTTTAATCAAATTTTACTTTTACGATTTTTTTCGCTTCTTCCTCTGCTTCAAAGAACTCAAAAGCTTTAAATGCAAAAGCATTAGCGATCAAATTTGATGGAAACATCTGAACTTTAGTGTTAAAGTCCAAAACATTGGAATTGTAAAATTGACGAGAATAGGCAACTTTATCTTCCGTATCTTCCAGTTGCCTTTGCAGATCCTGGAAATTGGTATTGGCTTTTAGTTCCGGGTAAGCTTCGGCAACGGCAAATAAAGATTTTAACGCTCCGGTTAGCATATTGTCAGCCTGAGCTTTTTCCTGAGGAGTTTCCGCTTTCATCAGCGATGACCGGGCCTTTGTCACTTCGGCAAAGACGGACTTTTCATGTTTGGCATAGCCTTTGACGGTCTCAACCACATTGGGAATCAAGTCAGCTCTTCTTTTGAGCTGAACGTCAATTCCGGATAGAGCTTCCTGAATCCGAGTTTTCAAAACAACAAAACCGTTGTATTGAGCAACGAGATAAACAACTAACAAGACTAATATTCCGATAGTAATATACATAAATATTAATTAGTAATTAATAATAAAGTAATTATAACATGATAACTAATCCAGTTGCATCTTGTAATTTTATATGATATAATATAAGCAAGATTTTAAACCTGCTTGAATTTGTCTACAGTTTCAAATACTTTAGAACATTTCGAAAAAATTTTGACAGTCATGAACATCTGATGTTAAAAGGACCAGGGATCGAAAGGAAAGCAACACTTATACTTACAGTTCTGTGTTTGTAATCAAAGAAGAATAAGAATTTGAGCAGATTTAAGGTCTTTATTCGCAACAGCCTTTTTTATCACATTCTTTTCTTTCTTCATTTTCATAACAATAAATCTGATCGTCTTTTTCATCCAATGTTTTCTGATGAGATCCGTCGCAAAAAGGCTAATTATTATTTCCATAATATATTTGACATGGATTTTCAGGTTTAGGTCCTCCAATTCTTTGAGCGTGAGGACATATTACACAGGAAGCACTTTTAATTTTTGTTGGATTTACTGGTTTAGTTGGACTTGCTGCTTGATCAATAAAAACAGTAACAGGATTTCCTTGTTCTAATAAACAATCGGGTGTTATTGTTTTAAGCACTTTTTCAATTTCTGGAAAAAGAATTGTTAAGTAGATAAGCATAGTAGTCAGAGCAGGCTTTTCCCTATAATATAGTTGTTTTCTTGTTTTATTAACTTCTCCTTCGTATTTCGTATACATTTGAGCATTGTATTATATATTCATCCTATAGTCAATGGTACAACGAATGGGTTTACACTGAGTGAAGCCGAAGTGACAGAGTTGGAAGTTTTTTTATTAACTCTGGGCAATTTTTTCGGAATAAGCTCTCCATTTATTTGGGTAGGTAGCTACTTTTTCTACAATAGCGATATTTCCCGGAGGAGTAAGTACGTTTGATCTTAATTGCAAAATTGATTTTGGGCTTAAATCAGGTATACCATAACCAATAGCAAAATCCGGACTTCTTCTTTCTTCTCGTTCTGCCATAAGTTCGGCGTACCCACAAATCACTTCTTTCGGTCTTTTTCCCGGCGCTGTTGCACTCAATAATTCTTTATTTGATATATACTTATCAAAGGGTATTTCTTTATCTTCAGCTATTTCAACAGCTTCCCTCTGTCTATTTATTGCTTGAATCATTATTTCAGGTTTGACAAAAAAACCCTCCTCAATCGCACATCGAGCATTTGTTATTAAATAACGTCCTTCTTCAGTAGTTAATGATCCGCTTCTTAATGTTTTTCTTACTTTTGCAAAATATCTCTCAAAATGGCTTGGATGTACGATTTTCAACAATATGTCTCTATTATGTCGATGTCTTAATAGACGAAACTTTTCAAGAAAATGATTCATATTTAGTTCAAATTAATGACTATTAATAATAATTAAAAAAACGGCAACATAAGGATGATAATATAAGTTTACGAAATTGTCAATATATTTAGAGTTTTTAGAGCATGACATCAATTAAAATTACAAAATTATTAAGTGAATTTCTTTTTGCGCGCCCAGGGGGAATCGAACCCCCCTCTGTTCCGTGACAAGTATTGCTAAGGTAGGTGGGGAATTTATAAAAAAAATTCAGCTTTATTCAATAAATAACAAATATTTTATATAGAGTCAATTTAAAAGATAATAACAATATTACGCAAGTTCTACAGAAACAGGTCTTTCCATATTTATTGATACGGGGATTGGGTAATTAAAAGCAATTTTACGAATTTCTGCTAATGAAGATGGTGTATAGGCATCAATTTTTCTTTTTCGTTTTATTGCTTCATCCATTGCGTCAACTATTTTAAGATTTTCTTTAATACCAAATTCGTTTTGTAATGCGCACATAATTCCTCTAACAGCGGTTGTATTTAACAAAGATAAATCAATTGCACTTTTTATAAGATTATTGTAATTACTACCGTTTTGTTTATATAAAATATGTAATTTATTTCTAACACTTCCTACTGGTAAAACAGAACTAATTTCATTAATTGACAAACCGCTAGATTTTAATATTAAAATCTCAAGCTGTGCTAAACTTGACAAGAAAAGTGGTATCGCAGACCTTATCTCTCCTTTTTCAGATAATAATATACCTTGGTTATTTCCATAACGTAAAACTCGTTCTCTTTGCATTCCATATTATAGGATATAAGAAGAGAAATTTCAACTTAATATTTGGTTATCGTCAACGAACAAAACTACCAACCTCTTCCGTGACAGGTATAGCTAAGCTTAGGGACAAAATTTATAAAAAATTTATTTCACTCTTATTATATTTATTTTTGCCAGGTCAGTTGGATCTTGAGACCAAAAAACATTTGGCTCGGCAAAGTCTTTAGCTTGAACAAAATCTACTTGTTCTGTTTGTGATTTTCCAAAATTGACAGTAATATCAACTGTTCCTAAATAATCTTCGGGTAAGCCTTCAGGTTTATTTGTTGAATAAGAATATGTTTTACTGCCAACCGCCACTTGATCATTTCCAAGTAAAACTTTATCAACTCCAATTACCTGATCTTGTGAAGCGGTAAATTCTCGGACAATTGGACAAGTTCTTCCGTAAATTTCTACATACCCAACTATTAATTGATTTTCAATCGTGTACATTTCTTTTCTAAAATTACCTTTCATAAACTGATCAAACCATAAAGTTGTTGATTGCTGTAAATCAATTTGACCAATAACAGTTTCTTGTCTTGATTCTCCTTTTAAATTTGATTTTGCCTTTATTAATTCTATTTCTAATTCCGCATCTTTTGCTATTGCGACCATTAATGCTGACTTGAACATGTCCTTTTTACTTGAAAGTGGCCCGTTATTTTCTTCTGTCATATTAATTTCATTAATCATTTCTCTGAACATTAAAGTTCTTGCGGAAGGTGGTCGTTTCATCGATTCAATTTCTCTTGGTGATAAAATTGGGTCATCACCAACTTTTGTAGTTTCTTGGAAAAATCTGACGTAGTTTGCTATTGACGAAACATTTTCAAACCATTGGTCCTGAATTTTTTGAAATTCATCGTTGGTCAATTGTTGATTGTCATTATAGCTTTGAGTTAACATATCCGTTATTGTTCGATTAAAAGAATTTCCTACTTGAACAACTTTTTTCATATATTCAATGAGCTCTCCACTTAATACTTCCGGCCCTTCCATAAACAAATCCTCAATGGCACCGTGCGCGTTGCCATGCTTCTCAAAGATCTTGACTCCGGTTTGTCCTTTGCCTACACTTTCCGCAACCACCCTCCAAAGGTTGTATGCCATTTCTAAATTTCTCACGTGAACTAAGCCATCATAATAATCCATTACAGGCGGAGCTCCTTTTATACTGTTAACAAAATTTTCAAAACTAATTTCGGCAGCTACGTTTTGTTCAATCGCTGGAACACGTCCGAGTGTTTCTGTTGCTTGTGTTTCACCAGGCAGGCCACAGTTAGTTGTTTGTCCTATCAATACTCCAGTTGCTAAGGCTACTCCACCTCCAAAGATAAAAAGTGGTGCATATTTTAGTATGGTTTTCATGCTCGTTTTTTCATGAGTATTTGAAAAATTTCTCCTTACAAAAGCCAACGTAGCTATAAGTACAGCTACTCCAACTCCTAAACCGGTTCTTTTTAAAACAGTATCTTTCGGAAGATGTCGTAAGTCTTCGGTAACGAGCACAATGTCTTCGGCGTCAGAAGTTACTATAGTATTTCCAGTTCGAATTAATTCTTGAAGATTTTGTGCATTTGCCGAAAGGTCTATTGGTGCGGACCCGACTCCTGGATTAGTACAGACATTCCTACTATCTACATGATCTAAATAACTTTCAGGATCTATTGTCAAATCGTTTTTCAAAAAACTCGGCCTCTGTTCGCCGGTCAATATTACCGGTCCCATTGAAGTTATAGCATCCATTGATTGATCTAGAATATTATGACCGCCGGCATTAATACTTAACTGACATTGTTCTGGAACGAGGTTTAAAAATTTGAATATTGCAATTTCTGTTGGAGTATTAGGCATTTTAAAAAGTTCAGCTAATCTTTTCCATGGAAAAGATTAGCCTCCTGTGGCAACTCCAAAAAATTTTAAAAAGTCCCTTCTTGACAAGTCTACGCGATGCATATTTTTTGATTATTATAGCAATCTTTTTGCCATAATTGATTTAAATTGTACCATATTACTATAGGTTGTTCAAGGGAAAAGAAATTTTAAAAGCCATTTCCAAAACTGGGGAAGTTTGTCCTTCGACTTTCGCTCATGATAAAAAACTGTCGGAGCGGATGAGGACTTGTCCTCCGTAGCCGAAGGAGGAAGATGCACGAGCGACTGAGCGAGGGCGTGTAGTGTTTTTAAAGTTTAGCCAGCTGACAAAATGGCGCGCCCAGGGGGAATCGAACCCCCCTCTGTTCCGTGACAGGGAACTATTCTAACCGATGAACTATGAGCGCACAATACAATATGATATCAAATTCTTAAACTTTTTTAAATTGGAAATCTCATTGAAAAATTCAACTTCATTCTATATAATCTGGGCGTATGATACGCTCTTATAGAAAAAAACCAGTTAAAATTCATAATCCAAATTATCAAAAGCTTTTGATTTTAACTGTCAAAGAAAAATATTTAAATTTGATTCTTGGATTACTGGTGGCTTTTTTAATTTCGTCTTTTACTTACAAAACTTTTCTAAAAAATCTTCATATTAACTTAGCCTTTAAACTGCCGACTTTTAAATTTGGTTCAAAGATTGCCAAAAATACAGTAGTTGCAAAAAAATCTTTAAAAACTTATGTGACTCAGGAAGGTGACGACCTTTGGCATATTGCCGAGAAATTTTATGGATCAGGTTTTAATGCTTATGATATTTCGCTTGCCAATAAAATTGACGACTCTTCAAATCTGGAAATTGGAATAAAATTAGTCATTCCTCAAGTCACCCCTCGCGCTCCAACCGTCGGCGATATTTCCGCCACCTCCACCTCCCAAGTTACCTATGTGGAAAATAAATATATCGTTCAGCCGGGCGACTCGCTTTCCATAATCGCCCAAAAAGTTTACGGAGATTTATTTGCCTGGCCAAGAATCACGAATGCAAACAACTTATTTTCTCCTGACAGCATCGAAGCCGGTATGGTTTTGATTATCCCCCGCTAACACTAATTGATGTATAATTTATACGTGCGGGATTAGTACACCGGTAGTATGCTACCTTCCCAAGGTAGAGAAGCGAGTTCAATTCTCGTATCCCGCTCACAAGTTTAGACTGTTGTAATCCGCCATTTTAGCTCAACGGTAGAGCAGCGGTATCGTAAACCGTAGATGGGAGTTCAATTCCCCCAAATGGCTCATGGGAAGAATAGAACGAGTTCAGGAAAAAAAATTGAGGAATACGATTATTCTGTACATCGTTGTTCTTTTTCTTGTCTTATATTTTATCTTTACTTTTGGTATTAAACTTTTATTAAACTCCTCCAGTTTTATCGCTGGTCTTTTTCCCCAGCCGTCAGTCAAACCTTTATCAAAGACAGAAGACAGTTTTAATTCCATAAATATCGATTCAATTCCTCAGGCCACCAACAGCGCAAAGTTTATTATTTTTGGATCGATGTTAAACTTTGATACTTTGAATTTTTTTATCAATGGAAAAAAAGTTAAAGAAACTGAAACTTCCGCAGATACTTTTACTGAAGAAATTGGCGATTTGGAAAAAGGCAACAACGATGTTTATATTTTGGCAAAATCAAAAGAAAGTAAGATCGAAAAAAAAACTATTACGTATAAAATTTTTTATAAAATTGAAAAACCAAAGTTAGATATTTCTGATCCAACGGATAGCTCAACCACCAATAATCAGGAGATTAAAGTCAAGGGGAGCACAGACAAAGAAGTATATATCCGTGTTAATGATCTGCCGGTTGTAGTTGATGCCAACGGCAGTTTTGAAACAATCGTTCGTCTAAAAGAAGGAGATAATCAAATCGTTGTTTCGGCTCAAGACATTGCCGGCAATACCGAGACAAAATCACTTAAAGTTACTTATCAGAAAGAATAGTCAATAACAAAAACAAAATAAACGGATGAAGAAGAACATTATCAAATAAGGAAACAATACTCAAAAAAATAATAAGAAGTTGACCGGTTTTATTTGTTTTTCCTAATCTCCACAATACTCCTAAAAATCCCAATAGACCAAATATTCCGGATGAAACCAAAATCGTCAAAAAACTTGAGCTATAGGAAGCGCCTGAATGGACGGAATCACTTTTTTTGATGGAGCGGATCCGATTATAACCATAACCAAAAACAGGTTGTTTTTTCCAGAGTTCAATTCCTTGTTTGTAGTCTTCAAATCTCGAGCTGATTGAGTAAAGCCTTTTTAAATTGACTCCTTCGCCAGCCGGCTTGGGAATAATAAATACTAAAATAATAAAAAATAGTAAAAACAAAATTATTTTTTTGAGTTGTCTTTGGCGGATAAACAAGTAAATTAGCGTTAATGATAGGCCGAAATAAATGGAACGAGAAAAGCTTAAGGCCACTAATAATAAATAAATTATTTTGACAATCGGTTGATTAATAGTCAGGAAAAATATCCCAAAAATCGCCGCACTAATTGAAGTGTCGAAAAAAACTCCAAAAGTCCGGTACAGATGCGGATCCCATCCGAAGTAGAAAAGATTTCTTAAATCCGGATAGAGAAAATATTGGGTGAGAGTTGAGATGATGGTTAAAATGGAGATAAGAAAAATTCCTTTTTTTACTGGTTGCGAGTGATATCTAAGATAAAAAAAGTAGAAAAAATATAAAACAAGACGAAAAAAATATAAAGAGGCAACGATATTTTCAAATAAACTATACTTTACCCAACTGATTAATAAAGAAATTAACAAGACTGCTAAAAAGAAAAAAATCGGCTCAAATTTTTTCCAGGCTTCTTTAATCGGTTCAAAACGGTATTTAAAAAATAATAAAAATAAACTTAGAGTCAAAACGATTTCATATAAATAAAAATTTATTTGCTGGTTAAAAAAAGAGATTCTCCCCAACTGACCTAAGGAGAATAAAAAAGCAGTTAAATAAAATAGAATAGTCATTATTTATTTATAAGTTGATAAAGCTTGGCTCTAACAAGAAATGAATGAAAACTCATCATAAAAGCATAGGTAAAGCCGGTTGGTCCGTCCAAAAATCCCAAATTCAAAAAATAGTTATAAATAAATTTACCAAATGGAAAAAAAACAATTTCAAAAACATTAGTTTTTGTTCCCCGATTAAACAATTCCTCAGCCCTTATTGATGAATAATAATTAACATCATTAATAAACTCTTTCAGGGTCGGGTGGGGGTAATGGTTAAGAAATCCGTTTAATTGCCCAACTTTATTGGCCGTATGAAAAACTTCATGGACTGAGCCCATCCACTTACCAGAGTTTTTGCATACGAGTCTGATGAGACCAATTTGTCGAATTTGACGGACTTCACCATATTTAAGTTCTTTGTTCCAGAAAAAATCTCGACGCTTGATATAGTAAGAATCATAGATATTTTTGTCATTCCCGCGTAGGCGGGAATCCAGACCATTAATTTCCTTTTTTAATTCCTCATTTACTTCCTCGTCTGCGTCAACAAACAAAACCCATTCATTATTTGCTTTACTTAATCCAAAATTTCTCTGTTCGGCAAAATCGTTGTCCAGTTTTCTTTGAAATATTTGGATTTTGGATTTGATTTGAAATTTGGATTTTGAAATTTGGATTTTTTCTAAAGTATTGTCTGTCGAATAATCATCAACAACGATTATTTCATCACAGAAACCCAACGATTTTAGACATCTCTCAATATTTTCCTCCTCGTTTTTAGCTAAAACTATAGCAGATAGTTTCATATAGATTGTTCTTGCCACCCGATACACAACCGCCGCGGTTATGTTAGGCTGGCAATAAATGTGAATTAATACAATTTTACTAAATTATTAACATAATTCTTCCAATTAAATTTAATGTACAGTTGATTAATTAACTGTACATTTGGTGTTATTGTAATTTGTTTCATATTTTCAACAAATTCGTCAAGATTATTGGCTAAATTAACGTACGGTTTCGATTCCGGAATGATGGCAGACTTAAGTCCGACGACCGGACAACCCTGTGACAAAGCTTCTAGAACAGGAAAGTTAAAACTTTCGTAATATGATGAGCTTAATAAAGCAGTGGCCCTTTGGTAAAGTTTTTTTAGTTTTTGTCTGGTAACGTTACCAATCGAGATTATTCCCTGATTTTTATTTTCATATTCTTTCCAATCACCTACTAAAAATAATTTAAAGCTTTTATATTTAATATCTTGCTTCAATCGATTAAACGATTGAAGTATAAAATCAATATTTTTTATTTTTTGATTATTAGCAACAAAAAGAAAATATTTATTTTTAATTTTAATTTTAGCACTTTCCATATCAGATGGTATTCCAAACAGTAAGACAATTATTTTTGCTTCGATGTATTGATCTATCAAAGCAAGTTCTTGTTTAACTTTTTCCGAAGAGACGATAATTTTATCTGATCTTTTGAGCATTTCTTCCAGCTGTTTTTTTAACCGAACAACGTCCCTTTTCGGGTAAAGTTGTGGATGAAAATAATATGACAGGCCGTGACAAAAAGTGATAATTTTTCCTGAGGTATAAAGAGGAATCGCCTGATTTAAGGCTAAGAAAATATCTTTCTTTTGTTTTAATTCTTCTAAACTAACTCGGCCTTTTAACCAAAAGAGTTTTGGTTTTAGATTGTCAAAAGTATAGACAAAGTATTGATTTTTTTTATCGTATTTTTTTAGAGCAATAACTAAATTTTCAGAAAAAACGGCTGTGCCAAAACGTTGACTATTCTTTTGATTTAATGCTCCCCCATCAACGGATATTTTCATGGGACTCTCCTTATAAGGTCAGTCCTTATAAGGACTGACCTTAATACTGCAAAAGTTAACAACGTGTTTATAAACTCACCTGCAAGTGTGATATAAGCAGAGGCAAAAAAACCGAACCTTGGAATAAAGAATAAATTTAGGCCGATGTTAAAAATTAGTTGAAATAAAAAAATATAAATAACGATTTTGGCT
>JBBTSP010000022.1:0-15171 GCA_038064655.1 Patescibacteria group bacterium
TATGATTTGAAAAAACTTGCTGATAAGGGATTAATTATAAAAATAGGAGAGACAAGAGGAAGTTATTATAAAATAAGATAAAATATAAATATGGAAATTGGTTTAATATTACGATTTGTGACCTTGGTGTTGCTAATCATTTGGAAGTTATATTGGTTTTTGAACACGAAAGAAGCCTCTATAAAAAAACCCAAAACAAATAACAATCCGAGAATTATTGAACAAATATTCGCCAACCTTGCAACTGGATACATCTTCATTAATCTACTTGGATACGTAATTTTTCCTTTCAAAAATTTATTTACTCAAATAATTGGATTTATGTTGGTGATTTTAGGTTTTGTAGAAGGTATTGTTGCTCGAAAAACTCTTGATGATAATTGGACAAATTCAAATGAATATCAAATAAAGAAGGATCACGAACTGATTACAAAAGGAATCTATGGATATGTTCGCCACCCAATATATGGAGGAATCCTTTTGATGGTCCCGGGAGTTTTATTAGTGACTGGCAGTTATACATTTGTTGCTGGACTAATAATAATGCTGTTAACTTTTGAAGCATTTGCCCGAAGAGAAGAAAAGATTTTAATTAAACACTTTGGTAAAAAATATATTCAATATATGAAAACAACAAAAAAATTTATTCCGTTTATTTATTAAAATTTTTTTCGTTTTTTCACAAATGTATCAATCTATCAATAGATTGATACAAACATAAATTAAGATGAAACATTTCACTTCATTATATTAATATAATGAAGTATTTAGCTTCAAAAGATTGAAGAGGTATTTTAAAATTAATTAAAAAATTATTGATATAATGACATTATTAACAATTTAGTTTCCTTATGCAATTTCTTGTAATAGGTAAGGATGGAAAAGATGATAAGGTGATGGAGCGGAGATTGGCAGTCAGAAAAGCTCACCTTAAGTTAGGAGACGAGATGGAAGCTTCAGGTGAAAGATGGTATGGATGTGCAATATTAGATGATAAAGGAAAAATGATTGGGTCAATGGCAGTTATGGATTTCCTTTCGGAAAAAGAACTTCAGGAATATTTAAAAAGAGAACCTTATGTTATTGGCAAAGTATGGCAGACAGTAGAGGTTTTTAAATGTAATGTAAAACGTCCTTGGAAATTTAACCGCCCAAAATCTTTCTTCGAATCAAGAATGAAGTAAGCACACCCGTATGGTGGACTTTAATTAATTAAAGTAACTCTACTTGATCATTTAACTTCTTCGGAGTGTTTTTCCTGAGTAATACTACAATAGTGAATTCTGATTGGTTTCCAAGCGTTTAAAGAATCTTTTTTAAAAATCCAAGTTTCTCTATATTTTTCTTCAACAATTTTATTATCAGGTAATTTAAAGATAATGTAATTTTTAAAATATATAACAGAATATGGATTTCCGATTAGCGTTTTAAATTCTGATAGTTTTCTTTCCCGAGGATACCAGTTTTTAGTATTCTTAATAATTTGATTCATTTCTGAAAGGTTGGTGATTACTCCATTATGTTGGACTATTTCTGTTTCGGGAAGACAGAGTTGAGAGATTTTAACAGTATTTTTTTCGTCAAAAGCGATAAAAAAGTCAAAAACAATTTTTTCAAGAATATTATTTACATTCATATAGCAGACTATAATTAATTATAGTAAGCCCATTTTTTCTTTGACCTCACGGACGGTTTGTTGAGCTATTTTTCTAGCTCGTTCGGCGCCGTCGCGAATTACTTCGTCAACATATTTTGTGTCCTCGGCGATCTTAGCCCTTCTTTCTTGAAAAGGTTTTAATTCGGCAAAAATTGCTTCGGCAATGGCATCTTTTAAAGTAACAAATTGCAGCGTACCGTTTTTAAATTCTTGCCTGTATCTATTCACGACAGCCGGAAGGAATAGGTTAAGGAAGGTGAAAAGAGTTTTAATTCCAGAGGACATTTCACCACCTGCTGTGGTTGCCGTCGGAACAGAACGAATTTTTTTCTTAATTTCTTCAAGCGAATCGGTTAGATTTATAAAACTATTTACGACAGTCTTGCTCATCTTGCCTTCACCGGTTAATGATGGGATATATTCGCCCTTGGTGGCAAATCTTACTGGTTCTGGGAAGTCAGTTCCGTAAATTTGATTCATTTTTCTGGCAATTTCACGGGCGACTTCTAAATGCGGTTCCTGATCAATGCCCACGGGAACAAGTCCGGCTTTATAAATTAAAATATCAGCAGCCATCAAAATCGGATAATTCAAAAGAGCCATAGTATTTGACTGAGGAAATTGTTTGACTTTTTCTTTGTAAGTCGGCAGATGCATCATCCGGGCGATTGTTTCAACAGTTGAAAAATAAAAAGCCAGTTCCATATGTTCTGGAACATCTGACTGATAAATCAAGATACTTTTTTTTGGATCAAGGTCAGCAGCTAAATAATCAATAATAATTTCTCTCTTATTTTTAGCCAGCATTTCTTTGTCATAGGGGGTTGTTATTGAGTGAACATCAACTACACAATATACTGTTTCATATTCGCCGCTATTTTGAATCTCAAGCATTCCTTTGACTGCTCCTAGATAATTGCCAAGATGCAATCTCCCAGTTGCCCTAATTCCTGAAAAGACACGTTTTACTATTTTTTTGTCTATCATATTTTTTAATTATAACTTAAAAATCTTCCCCTGGAACGCAATGTTATATCCCAGGGGGATTTGAATATTTATAACTGATTATGTAAAAATTTATCATAACCATTCAGGTCAAGCAATCCGTGGCCGGATAGGTTGAAAAGAATTACTTTTTTCTTTCCTTCTTTACGGGCTTTGATCGCCTCGTCCATAGCTGCTTTTATGGCATGAGCGGATTCAGGGGCGGGGATTATTCCCTCACAACGGGCAAAATCAACTCCAGCTTGAAAAACCGGATTTTGTTCATAGGCAACGGCTTCCATCAATTTTTCGTTATATAAAAACGAAATTTGCGGAGCCATGCCGTGATATCGTAAGCCTCCGGCATGAATCGGCGAGGGGACAAATCCACTTCCCAAAGTGTGCATTTTTAAGAGTGGCGTCATCTGAGCTGTATCGCCAAAATCGTACTCGTATTTTCCTTTTGTTAACGACGGACAAGAGGTCGGTTCAACGCCAATATATCTAGTCTTCTTTTTACCACTTAATTTATCCACCATAAAAGGAAAGGCTATTCCAGCAAAGTTACTGCCTCCACCAACGCAACCAATAATTATATCTGGATATTCTCCAGCCTTCTCCATCTGTTTTTTCGCCTCTTGACCAACGACGGTTTGGTGAAGCAAAACATGATTTAAGACGCTGCCAAGCGAATATTTAGCTCCTTTTGTTTTGACGACAGTTTCAAGGGCTTCACTGATGGCAATTCCCAGGCTTCCGGGATGATCTGGATTACTGGCTAATATTTTCTTTCCAAACTCGGTTTTTGTTGAAGGACTGGCGGTAACATCAGCTCCATACAACTCCATGACGGTTTTTCGGTACGGCTTTTGGTCATAAGAAACCCTGACCATAAATATCTGGCATTTTAACCCGAAAAAATTACAGGCTAAACTTAAGGCCGATCCGAACTGTCCGGCCCCAGTTTCGGCAATAAGGGTTTGTGTCCCTTCCTTTTTGTTGTAATAAGCTTGGGCAATCGTTGTGTTCAACTTATGAGCCCCGGTCGGGGAGGCGCCTTCATATTTATAATAAATATGGGCCGGTGTATCTAAAAATTTTTCTAATCTGTACGCCCGAATAAGCGGCGTCGGTCTATACAGTTTATATAACTCTCTGACTTTCTCTGGAATTTGAATTCTTTCTTCAAGGGAAACTTCCTGCTTGATTAATTCCATAGGAAATATTGGCGTCAAATCCTGCGGACCAGCCGGTTGTTTTGTCATTGGGTTTAAAGGCGGATCAGGTAATTTTCCTAAATATTTTTTTAAATAATAGGAAATATTTAGATAATATTTAGGGATTTCCGATTCTGAAAGTGTAATTTGTGTGTTTTTCATAATTTTGTAAAATTTAATAATTAATAATTTAGTTCTAACAAAAAGCCCCGCTTAGCGGGGCAAAAGTTCGATGTATTGATACATCAGAATCGCCACCCGCTTCGCGGATAGTTTATCTGCCACCAATTTTTAGAATATATTTTATTTTTCATATAATTTTATATAGGGTCAGTCCTTAACAGGACTGTCCTTATAAGGACTGACCCTAGAAAACCTACCCATTTTAATCTCTCTTGATCCTCTCGTTACCGTTGCCACACCGACTCCCAGGCGACGGGCGATTTCCTGGTGGGGGAGACCGGATTTTAAAAGTTTAACGATTTGCAAACGGGTAACTATCTCGTCAAACTCACTTGGGGTCAAAATGCCTTTTAAAAAATCAAGCATTTCCGCGCTGATTTTATTTTTCAAAAAAGCTTCGACCAACTCCCCTACTTTGTTCATAATTTCGACAGTATACTAGTATGATATCAGATTGTCAAGTGAATTTTTTCTTTATAAATATATTTATGTTAATAACGACCCTGTTTTTAATTTTGGAGAATATTAAAGATTAAATATCAAATATCAAAAATATGTTTAAATCAAAGCCTTATGTTCTGATAAGGTTCGTTTTCGTGTGAGCAATCAACACAGTAGAAACCGAAGTTATCTTTGATGATGGTTTTTTCTTTCATCTCAACTTCCGGCCAGTTTGCCGGCGCTAGTTTATCATCTTTAGTTATTGCAATAGTTTGTTTGAAAATATGAGATTCTTTCGGCTCGGTTCCTTTGATGAAATATTCAAATCTGGAAGGACAGTTATCCTTACCGTCATCCCCTTTGATTGCCAAATCACCCGAATCCCAACATACCTGTCTGCCAGTCACTGTTTCCGGACGGACCGGCCAAAGATCCGCCTGATTTTTCAAAAGAAATTTCATCACCCGATTCCAAATTGGAGCCGCTCCGGTAACACCTGAAGAAAGATAGGGATTCATTGGCGTATTATCATTATTTCCAACCCAGACCGTGGTCATAAAGTTTGGCGTATAACCGATAGTCCAATTATCCCGTTTGTCATCGGTGGTTCCGGTTTTGACCGAGACGGCATGACCCGGAACATTAAGATATGACGATTCTCCAAACATAGCACTTCTGGCGTTATTATCAAGGAGAATATGAGAAATAATAAAAGCGGTTTCCAGAGAAATTGGCTTTTTACCGGTAATTGACAAAAAACTCGGCGGAGGAACGGATTTTTTGATATTAGCAATAAAATTTGGATCTTCAAATTTGAAAAGAGTTTTTCCAAATTTATCCTCGATTTTTAAAATGGGATTAAGAATCTTTACTGTTCCCCGATTAGCAAAACTTGAAAAAGCTGTTGCCATCTCGGTCATTTTGACTTCACCTCCGCCTAAGGTGAGAGATAATCCATAATTTTTTGAGTCCTTAAAAGAGGTAATACCAAAAGCAGAAGACGAGGCAACAAAATCGGCAACCCCATTGATGGCAAGCATTTTAACGGCAGGGATATTAAAAGAGTTTCCAAGCGAAAATCTTAAGCCCTGAGGTCCATGGAATTTACCGTCATAGTTGACAGGACAGTATCCTTTCGGTTGTCCGCCGCCGGTAAAACAGGTTGGAACATCATTAAAAACCGTGGCCGCAGTGACGAGTTTTCTTTCCAATCCGATGGCATAGTTTAACGGTTTTATCGAACTTCCCGGTTGACGTAAAGCTGTCGTGACATTAAAAGTTCCGCTGGCGGTAGCAAAATAATCTACCGATCCGAGCATGGCCAAAATTTCCCCGGTTGGCGGCCGTGTGATCAGGACCGCACCATTGGAAACATCAAGATCCTCAACCTTTTCCAATTCTTCCTTCAAAATTTTTTCCGCTTCTTCCTGGATAACAAGGTCCAAACTTGTTATTACTTTAAGACCGCCTTCTTCAATCTCTTTAGTTGAATATTTTTGTTCAAGCAAACTTTTTATATAAAAAACAAAGTGCGGGGCTTTGATTTTTTCTTCAAATGGCTTGACAACAAGTTTGGCTTTCGCCGCCTTTTCATATGTTTTATTGTCAATATATTTTTGTTGAAACATTGCTTTTAGGACTTCGTTACGTCTTTTTACGGCAAGCTCAGGATTATTATAAGGAGAATATTGAGAAGGGGCCTGAGGCAATCCGGCTAAAAATGCAGCTTCTTCAAGAGTTAATTTTTTTGCCGGTTTTTCAAAAAATCTTTGCGAGGCTTCCTCAACTCCATAGACAGCTCCACCGTAAGGAATTTGATTAAGATAAAGCTCAAGAATTTCGTTTTTAGAAAATATTTTTTCTGTCCAGAGAGCTAAAATTATTTCACGGATTTTTCTTCTTATTGTCCGTTCCGATGTTAACAAGGCTGATTTGACAAGTTGCTGAGTAATAGTTGATCCGCCTTGTAGTTGTTGTCTCAATAGAGTATCTTTAAGGGCTCTAATCATTCCGCCGATCACAGAAACACCCTGATGTTGGTAAAAGTTTTTGTCTTCGATGGCGATGGTGGCTTGAGCCACATAAGGCGGTAGATCTTTTAGTTTAATCGGCGTTCTTTTTTGTTTTTGATAGAGCTGATAAAGAAGTTTTCCGTTCCGGTCGAGAATGTGAGTCGATAGCGGAGTGGCCTTAAAATTTTTTAGACTTTCCGGAGTAGGCAGTTTGTAGAAAATAAAGAAATAGATAAAGACAAAAAATATAACACCAAGAACCAATGTAATAATTTTTTTGTTATTTTTGATGAATGTTGTCATTTTATATAATTGTTCGTTCATAAAATTACATTTTAGCAAAATTATTACTTCGTGTCATCCCAGTGTTTACCCTGAAGTATATCGAAGGGAAGACGGGGATCCAGTGCTTGGAGAAAATTATTTAAATTTTTTATAGATTTTTTTCCATATAATAACTTCTATCATCTTCTTTTACTATTTTGAATCCCCTTCTTTGATAAAGTAAGTGGGCTTTTTTAAATTTTTTATTTGTTTCAAATTCTAATTTAGTAAAACCATTATCTTTACAAAACTGAATTGCTCTATCTAAAAGCATTGAACCAAATTTTTTTCCTTGGTAGTTTGTATCTACATATAATCTTTTTAATTCTGCGGTTTTACCTTTATTAATAATTGCAACCGTACCAATAACTTTATTATTTACTTTTAAAACATAAAACATTCCACCTTTTTCTATGTAATGTTTATATGGGTCTTCCAAATCAAAATCATATATTGGACTATACTCAAAACCGAAATCTTTCAATAAATTAAGAATTAAAGATTTTGCATCTTGTCTATCTGAAGAAGAAAATTCGTTGATTACTGGATTCATAAAAAAATTATATCAAAAACAAATAATGGAATTTTAGTTTGGATTCCCGTCGGAGTTTACCCTCGCGAATGCGGGGGCGGGAATGACAATGGATGTCAGTAGTTATTATCAGCCCTTACTAAAATAATGTTACACCGTAACATTAGGGTGTAACAATTTATTATCTTAAAGACGGTCGTTCACAAGATAATAAAGTTACCATCTTGGTGCGATCGTGAAAAGATGGTAATTGATTATTTTTAAGGTAGGCGGGGAAAGAGCGGGGAGATTTTGGTAATTTTTCCTGTTGTTGCCTTTAAAATCTTTTCGGCGGTTTGTGGTAAAAAGGGTTGCAATTCATAACCGACTTGATTAATCTCTTTCAGTGATTGAATCAAAAACTCTTTTCGTTCTTCGGCAGTTTTTTTCCAGGGGGCGAAGTCGTCGGTGGATTTGTTCAGTAACTTAATATGTTTCCAAATATTTTCTAAGATAAGATTAAATTCGAATTTTTCGAACAAGGGATTAGGGACTAGGGAATAGGGTTTAGGGAGGGAAACTTCAAGCTTGTCCTTTTCTGCCAAAGTTGTTATTCTCATCACTAAATTGCCGAGTTCGTTGGCTAAGTCGGAACTATAAACTTCATCAAGTCTTCGATAGGAAAAATCACCGTCATCAAACGGGGGAATTTCCTTAAGCAAATAATAACGCAAAGCATCAACCCCGTATTTACTGATTATCTCCAATGGATCAATAATATTGCCGATTGTCTTTGACATTTTCTGGCCGTTAACTGTCAGATATCCATGAGCCATGACGGCTTTTGGCAATGGAAGTCCGGCTGAAAGTAGAAAGGCCGGCCAATAGACAGTGTGGAATCTAATGATTCCTTTGCCAATAATGTGTAGATCTGCTGGCCAAGTCTTTTTGTCAACTCCTGATCTATAAATATTTAAAGCATCAAACCAGACATATATCCGCTGGGTTGGGTCATTGGGGACGGAAACACCCCAGTTTTTTGCCCGCTCATTTGATCGGGAAATGCTGATGTCAAGCAGTGGCTCTTTCAAAAAAGACAGTACTTCGTTTTTTCTGAATTCCGGGTAGATTTTTAATCGGTCGGATTTGATTAATTGGATTAATTGGGATTGATAGGACGAAAGTTTGAAAAAATAGTTTGTCTCGGAGATGAGATCGAGTTTTTTACCGGGATGTTCGGCACATTCTCCATTGGACAGTTCGCCTTCTGTGTAAAAAGTTTCACAACCAACGCAGTAAAGTCCTTCATAATCTTTTTTGTAAATATCGCCTTTTTTTAAGCAAAGATTCCAGAGTTCTTGGCTGGATTTGAAATGCGAAGGGCTGGTTCCTTTTTGAAATACATCAAACGGAGCATTTATTTTTTTAGTGAATTCCAAAAACAATCGGGCATTTTTATCCACAAATTCCCGGACGGGAACGTCAGCTTTTTCGGCGGCCTGAACATTTTTTAAAGCATTTTCATCTCCACCAGTTAGGGAAGTAACTTTTTCTCCAAGAAGTCTATGATAACGGGCAATCGCGTCAACCTGGATAAATTCCAAAGCATGGCCGATGTGCGGGGCAGCATTGACATACGGAATTGCGGCGGTAACATAGAATTTTTTGGTCATAACTAACACATTATAGTTAAAAATTTTAAGAAAGAAAACTCACTTATTTTAATTATCATTTTTATCTTATTAACAATCCTATTGCAATTGATAAACTAATGACCAAAATTAGATTTAAAGGGTCGAAGAGTTTAAGGGAAAGGAGATTTAGAATTAAAAATACCGGCAAGGTCAGAGAAAAGGCGAATTTATTTGTTGAAAAAAGCTTAAAAAGAAAAAAAAGCATTAGGGAAATTAGGGAGGTTAGGGACAAGACAATAAACCAATGAAAGGGCGGAACAAGAAAGATAATTAATATTATAGTTAACAACAAAATGATCGGAAAAACTAATTTTTTTGGCAAAATCTCTCTTGCAAGTCTCATTAGTTTCAATTATAATGAGAAATTATGGCAAAAACAGTCAAGTCGGTTAAACCCACCTTCGCTAAAGCTACGGTGGGCAAGTCAGTCAAGTCAGTTAAACCAGCAAAAACAATTAAATCAGTAAAGACAAAAACCCCAAAAGCTAAAGAAGTCATTGAAACTCCAAAGTCAAATCTTGAAGATGATAAGCAGAAGATAATTGAAAAGTTTGGACAAAAAAAAGGCGACACCGGATCTCCTGAGGTTCAAGCGGCTCTCTTAAGCTACAAAATAGATAAACTTTCGGAACATTTGGATATCAATAAAAAAGATAATCATTCCCGGCGCGGCCTGCTTAAGGTGATTGCAAAAAGACGAAGAATTCTTAATTATTTGGAGAAATTGGATGAGAAAAGATATAAGAAGTTGATAAAAGAGATAGGATTAAAAAAATAATGAAAATTATAGAAAAATCGATAGAAATTGATGGACAGAAACTAACCCTTCAGTTCGGAAAATTAGCTCAAGCGGTTGATACTTCAGTTTATGCAACGCTCGGAGACACGGCTGTATTGGTAACCGTAGCTATTGGTCCTGAAAATCCCAACATTGATTACTTTCCACTTTCAGTTGAATATGCGGAAAAACTTTATGCCGGCGGACTTATTAAAGGATCCCGCTGGGTCAAGCGGGAAGGTCGACCATCCGACGAAGCCGTATTAAACGGCCGTCTTATTGACAGATCAATCAGACCGTTATTTCCAAAAACTTATAAAAAACAAGTTCAGGTAGTTGTGACATTATTATCAATTGACGGTGTCAACGACCCCGAAGTTTTATCGGCCATTGCCGTATCAATGGCTCTTTCGGTATCTTCTATTCCCTGGGCCGGTCCGATTTCAACCGTCAGAGTCGGCTATGTCAGTTCGGCAGAAAAGAAAGAAAGTGCCTTTATTTTATATCCAACCGAAAATGAACAGGAATTTTCCGATCTTGATTTGGTTGTTTCATCAACTAAAGATAAAGTTTTGATGATTGAAACGAAAGCCAACATGATCTCCGACGAAATTATTCAGGAAGGTATTGAAATGGCAAAGATTGAAAACAAAAAAATCATTGAGTTTATTGAAGGTATCGCCAAAGAAATCGGTAAAAAGAAAGATACAGCCCTGGACGAATCCGATTACTCCGAAATTATTAAATTGGTTAAATCAAAATATTCAAAACAAGTGACTGAGTCCGTAAAACAGGCGGCTGTGACGGCCGGAAGTGAAGATATATTGATCAAGGAATTGGTTGACACGATTTATGAAGAATTGGAAAAAAAATTCGATACCAAACAAATTTTAGCCGCAATTACAAAATATAATTATGGAAATATTAAGTCGGATATTTTGACCAAAAAGATCAGACCGGATGGAAGAAAGTTTGATCAAGTTCGCGATATTAATGTTGAGGTTTCTTTACTTCCCCGCACTCACGGTTCGGCTTTGTTTCAAAGAGGGCAGACTCAGGTGCTTTCCATCGCCACTCTGGGCTCGACGACTTTGGAACAGCTGATTGAAGGGCCAGAGGGAAAAGAAGCAAAACGATATATCCATCATTATTCCGACGGTCCTTATTCATACGGTCAAACCGGCCGGATGATGGGGCCATCGCGGCGAGCGATCGGTCACGGAGCGCTGGCCGAAAAAGCGATTGAGCCGGTGTTACCGTCAACTGAAGACTTTCCTTATGCGGTCAGGGTAGTTTCCGAAATTCTTTCAGAAAATGGTTCTTCATCAATGGGAAGCGTCTGCGGATCATCCTTGTCTTTGATGGACGCCGGTGTTCCTCTAAAACAAGCGGTAGCCGGAGTGGCCATGGGGCTTGTTTCCAAATCGGATGACGAATACGCGGTATTAACAGATATCGTAGGTTTGGAAGATTTTGCCGGAGAGATGGACTTTAAAATTGCCGGAACGGTTGATGGGATTACCGCCATTCAGCTTGATGTTAAAAATAAGGGTTTGACGGGCAAAATGATTAAAGATATTTTTGCTCAAGGCAAAACAGCCAGGCTTCAAATATTGGAAGCGATGAACAAAGTGATTAATAAACCCAGAAAAGAAGTTTCCCGCTATGCACCAAAGGTGGTTGTCCTGACTCCTCCTCCTGATAAAATCGGAGAAATAATCGGACCGGGCGGAAAAAATATCAGAGCTTTAATTGCACGGACTCAAACTGAAATTAATGTTGATGATGATGGCAAAGTGACAGTTAGTGGTTTGGATAGGGCAAAGGTCGATGAAGCGGTTGCTCATATTGGCAATATCACACGCGAAATTCAGGTTGGGGAAGAGTTTACCGGCGAAGTTAAAAGGATTTTGCCTTTTGGCGCTTTTGTTGAAATGGTTCCCGGCAAAGAGGGTTTGGTTCATGTTTCCAAAATGGGAACGGGTTTTGTCAAACATCCGGAAGACGTTGTCAAAATCGGCCAAAAAGTAAAGATCAGAGTTTATCAGATTGATAATATGGGACGGGTGAACTTGGAGATGATAAAGTAAAGGAGGATCAAAAATTAACCTAATTTCTAATTGACCTAATTGATCTAATAAATTTCCAATTATAAAATTCTCAATCATTTAACTTTCTTGTATATAGAATTAAAAATTAGATTTAATTCTAATGCTTCTTGACTTAAAGTTTTTGCTTCGTTATCTAAAGTCGGGACAGCTACTACAATCATTCTTATAAAATGTTTTGATTCTCGACATTCTTTTTTTACTATTCCAATCTTATGTCTAAAGTCATCTTTACTTTCCGCATCATCTGCTTCGCAATAGTTAGCGCCAACACTTGTCCCTGCTTTAACAAGTTGATTTATTAGTGGTAAAGTAATCACACTTCTGGGAACTTTATTACAAAACTTAATAATATTCTCTCCAAACCTAGCCGTTCTTTCCTCTAAATCATATTTAGGTGATTGTGTATTGTTCATTTATTAGGTTAATTAGTAATTAGGTCAATTAGATCAATTTAATTAAAATATGTCCACCGCTTATAACCTACAAAAGTAGTATTTTGGATTGTTCTGGAAGCATTTATTGATCGATAGATACTTGATAATTAGTGCAAACTTTTTTTCATTTTTTTCATATTTACAATACTGCCAAACTTTTCATAAACCATTACGGCTCCCATAGGAGGAAAAATTATTGACCCAACTAATACTCCTGTCGAAAGTATTAGACTTCTTCCTCCAGTCATTTCTTTTTTAGTAGGCTTTTCATTATGAATTAGACTTTCTTCCCTTAAATTATAATTAATCCCTTTGTCTAATAAATTTTTATCCAAATTTATAATATTTATTGTTGTTGCGATGTCCCACAAATCAACTGCTATTAATGAAAGTGCGGTCAATGAATATAAATTTAATGAACTTAACTCTGGCAATAATGATATTGTCATTCCTGTTTTGATAACCTCAAACATTGTTCGTAAGGCAACATTTAACAGAACAAATGAAGCTGTCCCCTTAACCAATTCTTTATTAGTAACCTTAGCTTCTCTCATAGCCCTAAATTATAACACAAATATTATAGGCCTCAACAATAATTTGTTTTAATATTCAGTTTAATATAAACGAAGTTAGCAATTGATTTTGTCCTTCGTAGACGTTACAATGAAAAATATGGCTAGACGCAAATCTTTGATTCGATTACCGTTTTTTAAACTTAAAATTAATAAGAAGACGATATTTAATATATTCGGTTTTATTATTTTTGGTTCTGGTCTGATTACTCTCACTTCATTTATAAAAGGTTTTGCCAACCAGGAAAACGGTCGAATCCTTTTTCAATTAAACCAAATATTAATTGCCAAATTCGGTGGCTTATCTATTTTTATTCCTTTGATTTTGCTTTTAATTTCGGTTCATTTTTTTAACACAAAAAAATTTAAATTCATTAAGCCTAATATCACCGGCGGACTGATTATGATTTTCATTGCCCTGATTGGAGTTTTCCAGTCGGGAGAATTCGGTTTAAGTATTTTTGATAATTTAAAACTGGATTTTTCCAAGATTGGCGCGATTATTATTATGGGAGTTATTTTTGTCATCGGACTGGTGCTTTTTCTTGATACTTCAATAGACGCTTTCCTGATTTTTATATTCACAATTTTAAAGTCAGCCCTTCTTTTTGTAAAAAATTATCTCTTCAGGTCATTGTTGACAAAAGATAATATGAAACAAAATTTGCAGGAAAAACAGTTTATTCTTGATCAAAAGGCCGAGGAAAAGTCAGCAAAAACTATGATAACCGCGCCTGCTTTGGCTTCCCACTCCCTTAAGATGACGAAAGACGAGATAATGATTAAGCCCTTGTCTCAATCACCCAACTCAACCTGGGTTTATCCGCCGATTAGTTTATTGGCCGATGTTTCTCAAAAAGAAGCCGACCGGGGAGATGTTAAATATAACGCCTCGGTAATTGAAAAAACTCTTGACTCTTTTGGAATCAGAGCCAGAGTGGCGGAAATTAATAGAGGACCGGCAGTGACCCAGTACGCTTTGGAAATAACGATGGGAACAAAACTGTCAAGAATTACAGCCTTATCCAACGATCTGGCTTTGGCTTTGGCGGCGACCACCGGTCAGGTGAGAATTGAGGCGCCGATTCCTGGTCGTTCGATGGTCGGGATAGAGATTCCCAATAAAAGGCCGGAGATTGTCACGGAAAAACATTTATTATCTTCACCGGTTTTCACTTCCAACAACGACCCGTTACTAGTGCCTCTTGGACTAGATGTTTCCGGGGCTCCAGTAGCCGCTTCGATTGATAAAATGCCTCATGTATTGATTGCCGGAGCAACCGGATCGGGTAAATCAGTTCTTTTAAATGCTTGGATTTCCGCCTTTCTTTTCCGGACAAAACCGGAAGACCTGCGGATGATTTTGGTTGATCCGAAGCGGGTTGAACTCTCTATTTATAATTCGATTCCTCATCTTTTGACTGAGGTTATAGTTGACGCTGAAAAAATTATCTCGGCTTTAAAATGGACGGTCGGAGAAATGGAGTTAAGATATAAATTATTTTCCAAAGCCGGTGCTCGTAATATTGATGGTTATAATCAAATAAAAGGAATTGAAAAAAGACCTTATATTATTTTTGTTATTGACGAGTTGGCCGATTTGATGATTTTTGCTCCGGGAGAATCGGAAGAATTAATTACCAGAGTGGCCCAGATGGCCAGAGCGACGGGAATTCATTTGGTATTGGCAACCCAAAGGCCATCGGTTGATGTGATTACCGGCCTAATGAAAGCCAATATTCCCACCCGTATTGCCTTTAATGTCTCCTCAATGATTGACTCAAGGGTAATCATAGACATGCCGGGAGCAGAAAAACTACTCGGACGGGGAGATATGTTATTTTTACCGCCGGATAAGGCTAAACCAGTTCGTATTCAGGGACCGTTTATCACGGAAAAAGAAGTCAATAATCTGGTTAACTTCTTGAAATCTCAAGCGCCTGAAGTTCACTATACCCAAGAGGTGACGGAGCAGGCAGTCAATGTAAAAACCGCCGGAGGTGCTTCGTTTGCCGTTAACGGTGGAGAAAACGATGTATATTTTAATCAGGCAATTGAAATTATCATGCAGCAGGATAAGGCGTCAGCTTCACTCCTCCAAAGACGACTTTCGATTGGGTATGCGAGAGCGGCCAGACTACTTGATCAACTGGAAGCGGCCGGATACGTCGGCCCAGCTGAGGGATCCAAGCCCAGGCCGGTGATTAGAAGGCAAAATATAAACAACCAGGAATGAAACTAGAAAATTGTTGT
>JBBTSP010000023.1:0-16593 GCA_038064655.1 Patescibacteria group bacterium
CGGCGATTACTTCCTCAATATTTTTTTTCGTATCGGGAGTCAAAATTTCGGTCGTCTTTGGTAATGTTTTGATAATATTTTCCTTTTCAGCAATGTTAATTTTCGAGACAATAAATGATTTTATGAATCGATCGGCGATTGGATCCGATTTTGAAGCCCGGGAGGATAGTTCGCTTCTTAAATTCATATATTTTTGTCTCTCTGACGAAGTGGGGGCTTGAATTGGATTTTTTAAATAATTAATATTTTTATTGACTGTTTCGTTAACCGTCTTGTTGGTTTCAAAATGGGCCACATCCGTAATCTTTGAGGCTTTAATACTTAAGGATTGGGTTATTTCTTCCGTCCTGGCCTTTTTTATTTCTTCAATTGTTTCTATTTTTGTTCTAACTGAAGTTTCTGTTTCCCTGGGAATTTTCAAAGCCGCTCCAAGATTGGAATTCAGGTTCAGAGGCGAAAGGACCGGCGAAGGGCTTCCTCCTTTTGCCGGATTGATTGTTGATAACATCATATTTTTTATGGCATTAATCCCATCACAACAATAGTCTCTGAAATTTCGGAGCAACCACCAAGGGAAGATTGTCACCGCCCAAAGCATAATCAAAGTAATAATATATTCGACAAAAGTATCAATGTAGTTGCCGTTATTTATCGTCCCTATTTTTTGGGCCGGCCCGCCGTAAATAATATTAATGGCGGTAGGATAAATGTAACCGGCCGCAGTATTTACCCGGGAAAAATCAAAAACAAAAGGTAGTCCGAATTTCCAGATCGTTGCCATCCCTCCCAAAAACAATGCTAAAAGAGGTCCATAAAAAACCCATTGAAAAAATATCCCAATCCAAATCACTCCAACGTTTTTAATAAAGGCAAAAGACAAAATAATTGCTAAAAATGGAGAAACAAAAAGTAAAAACCACAGGATTACTTTTCGCAGTAATAACATTCCACCCATAAAATAGTAGCTCCAATTGGTCAGTTTAAGTAAAAAAATTTCCGTCTTGGCCGCTTCCTGAACCCTGATATTCAGATCACGGCAACCGATAAAATCAACATAATTTTTTTCCTGACTGATTCCGGAAAAATAGATGTTAAAAAGATCTTTTCCGCCTAAGTTTTCAATAAAAAACTTCATTATTATCTCCGATAGTTGGACTACAGTAATAACAATCGTTGCTGAAAAGGCAATATAAAAAATTGATAATAAAATTTTTGTAATTGCCGGCCAAAGTTTTATATTGGTTTCAAAATTGGTCCGTTGGCCAATAATTATTCCTAAGCCTAAAAGAGCGGCTGTTAATATCACCAAAAAATAACTTAAGTTTCTGGCCGTTGCCCAAACTTTTGTTAAAACCGGATGGGTCTCTATTGCTGAATGGGTCGTTACCCAGTAGATAAACTGTCTCGCTCGATCATTAGACTTTCCCTGGATAGTTATCTCAGGATCTTCTATCCATAAATGGTATTTGGCCGGGTCTGATTTATATACGTCATATTTAGTCGTACATTCTTCACCTTTTCCCTGTTGTTGATAAATTTGATCCAGTTCGGAAGAACATACTCCCCTTTGCCCGTCTTTATCCGGACAGAGTAAAGGGGATGTTTCTGCCGGTACAGGAGTTAATGGCTGCTGAGCAAAAGAATAATTTACTCCCACAAAAAAGGAAATTAGGAAAACGATACTAAACGATAATAAAATCTTTTTCATGTTTTTTTTAAAGCAATAAATCCTCCTGCAGCAGTAATAAAAAGGACTGTGGCTAAAATAATTCCTCTTGTTGTTGAGTTTGTTTCTCCTGATTTTGGCAATGATGTGGGAACAACCGGTGGTAAGGTTGGTCGGGGAGTCGGCGTCGAGGAAGACGGGTCAAATAATGTGCAAAGTTGAGTGGAGCCAGAGCCGGTGGCAATGATTTTATAAGTCACGTAAGCAAAAACGCCTGAACCGGAGTACGATGTTGTTGAAGATCCAGTTAGAATTAGTTTCCCGGAATTTTGGACATCGGTTGAAATTGTTGTAAAAGTATTGCCGGCTACGGCGGAAACATATTCCAAATATTGAGTTTCATATGCCATTCCAATTGATGACGATGATAAAGCCTTTCCTTCAGTATTAATGTTAACCGTAAATTTTACATCTTGACCTCTGACTAATTGGCCCGAAGGAGCGATTAAATCAAACGTCAAAGCCTGGACAGATGAAACATAAAACATAAAACATAAAACACACAATAATGATGTTAAGAAAGTTTTCATACTGTTACATTAATATAACCAAAAAAATCATCTTTTTTCAATGTTAAATAATGGCCCGACTATTTGAATATTGGCCGGCGCTCTTAGATTAAACCAGTCTTTAAACTCATTTAAAGAAAAGGAAATATTTCCAGCATCCCCGTTAAAGTTAACCGAACTTACCCGCCCGGAAGAAAAATCGGCTGAAACTGAACCACTGTTGATCGTATTAAAGGGACTCTGTCCGCGCGAATGCAGTTCTTGTTTGACCTTATCCTGATTCCAATTATCCGTCCCGGCCGGTGGATTATCCGGTTGATAAAGGTGTTCGCGGACTGAAGAATCGACTTTTGCCAAAAGAATCGTATTAACTATATCAGCTAATTCTTCCGGTTTTAACCAGGCGGTTTTATTATATTGACTTCTTGACCCCCAATCGCAGTAAAACCAAGGCGAATCCCGATCATAAGCTTTTGAATTTAAATCGGAAAAATTATTAATATTTCCGTCAAAATCATTGGCATGTTTTGTCCAGGAAGTATCCGACCAGCCGATTTCTGAAGATTTTAATATATAACCACCATGGGTTGAAGAAAACCAGGCTTTAATCGGCGATCCGTTTTGTACCATTACCCAACCGGCCGTATCATTAACCGCCCTTTCCCAGTTCCCGCCTTTTGGATCAGAATGAAATACTTGGCAACTTTCCGTTGCACAAATACTCCTTTGTCCATTTCCTGTATAGGCCAAGGCATATGAACGGGCGGCAATTGCCTGAGCTTTTAAAACTGCATAACCATCATTACCCCAGTTATCCGGTACTTCATAAATTCTTTTTACATAATCTTCGATATTAAAACCCCCATAACCATCAACATTGATATTAATGCCTCTGTCATAGTCCTTTTTTAATTCAAAGTCATTATAATAAGCTTGTAAAATTTGCTCTTCATTTTGTCCGGCCTTGGCTCTTCCATAAGCCCCAAATTGATTCATACCTACCCTATTTGGAACCCCATAAGTGAAAAAAGCAAATCCGGGGGAAAATCCCGGATCTCGTCCATTGGTCAGATCACTGTCACATCTCCCCAGACTTGAGGCGGACCGGGAAATTCCGAGACTAGATAGTTTTTGGGCGATTAACTGCTGTTGTTTTACGGTCAGTTCGGCGATTTTTGAACGGGTTTGACTAATTTGACCGGCCACAATTTGAGATTGTTTGTCAACTTCTATCTTTAACCTTGCCAAGCCCAGCTTATCCGTTTCTAATTTTTTTTTAATCTCTTCAAGATTTTTTACATAAAGGACGATTTTAATAATTGTTTTTTTATCCTCATCGACGAGTGATTTTTGATAAAAAATTTTTTTTAAGGAAGAGGAGAGGTCGTTTGAAATTAAAACGTTTAAAAAAAGCGTTGAGTTTTTATTAGCATTTTTATAATATGACTTGGCTCTTTCATTAAGAAGCCCTTTTTGATATGTTAGGGCCTGTTCTCCTTTTTTTACTTCAATCTCTTTTTGACTTATTTCTTGCTCTAAACTATTTATATTATTTTTTATTTCTTTTAATTTTGTATTTAGACTTTGATAGTCTATTTCTTTATTATCCAGGTCTCTTTTTAATGAATTTATAGCATTGTTAATGTCGTCCAACTCGTCGGCTTTAATAATTGCCAAAAACGGTAATAATAAAATCAATAAAAATAAAATAAGAAAAAACTTCTTCATAAAATCATTATAACAATGCGTTAATTGTTTTTTTGCTATACTAAAAATGTGAAAAAAGTATTTATAATTATTTTGTTTTTTTTAGCATCTGTCATTTTTACAGGTAAAGCCTTTGCGCAGATGCCAACAACTATTCCAACCGGGGGGCCGAGGTATGCCGCTTGTGACCTTTGCGGCTATTGCCCACCAAATCCCGCTCCACAAAGCTGGCCCTCTTGCCAAAAATGTCTCTATCCAGATATTAACCCTGATCCAACTGTCATGGACAGTTTGAAGGTCGACACCGAAAACAATCTTCCAATCACCCCCGCCCCTGGCCGCCAGTATACTTTTTTAGGTTGCCTGGGAAGTGGTGGTGGGTTTGGTCAAGAGGGTGCGGTTGGCGGAGTTGCCCAATCACTTCTTAATGTTGTTTTTTCTTTGGCCGGCGGTGTTGCTTTTCTTTATCTTTTATACGGTGCCTTTGTTATTACTACTTCTCAAGCCCATCCGGAAAAATTAAACTATGGAAAAAGGGTAGTTTACGGAGCAATTGCCGGTCTGATTTTCACTTTGGGATCGGTCTTTATTGTTAAGTTTATCGCTTCGGGAATTTTGAAAATACCGGGATTTGGGGAATGATATTATTTCTTTCCTGCTTTTCTTAAAAAGTTTCCCCCAATTAAACCTGATAATAGGGTGGGAATAAATAAAGTTGGTAAGCCAGTCGAAGGGATGGATTTGGGAATTTGATTTCCATTTGTATCTATAATTACAATTGAAGGTGGTTTTTTAGTCGGGGTAGGGGTTTGGGTTGGGGAAGTTTTACCAAAATTAAAAAAACTATTTGTTTTTGATGCGGTAGTGGAAGACGGTTTACCTGTTAAATTAAGCTTACCCGTAACTACGGCAAAAAACACCAAAACAACAACTAAGCCTAAAACAAAAGAAATTACCTTATTGAAACTATCCATATAGTATTTATTATAGCATATGATTGACAGGATTCAACTTTATTAGTATTCTGTATATATGAATGAAAATCCTCAGGTAATATTTTCTTGGAAAGCACCTTTACGCCCATATAAAAAACGTTCCGGTATCATTCTCCGTTTTTATTTGACGGTTGCTTTGCTTTTGTCTTTGATTATGTTTTTCTTTGGCGATAAAATTCTTTTAATTCCTATCTGGGCTTTGGTATTTATTTTTTATGTCTTGACGATTACCCCTCCCCCGGAAGTTGAGAACAAAATTACCACTTTTGGAGTTGATGCGGCTGGTGTTACTTTACGCTGGGAAGTCCTTTCCCATTTTTATTTTGGAAAAAGATTTGGTTTTTATACTTTAACGATTGTTTCTCAATCCCCTTATTTTTATCATGCCTATTTAGTCGTCCCAACCGAAGAAATGAAAAAAAAATTAATTACAATATTATCTACCCATCTTCTTTATCAAGAAACTCCCCATAAAACTATCACTGATAAAATGCTTGATTGGTTGTCCGCCCTTATCCCTGATGAAGAAGAAGTATTTAAAGAAGAAGGTCTCCAAGCCGTTTCTGAAAGACTGAGGCGGGCATCTCTTTAATCCCAAAAACTCTCCCCCAAGACAAAACCCCTTCATCACTGGTTACCAAAAAACCGTCGATCTCTTTTGACAAGACAATTAGATCCAAATCGGCAACACTATCTAAAAAGCCTGTCCGGGTCGCATTTCGATAGCGATCGCGAAAGTTTCTAATAAACTTACCAATGGTTATTTGAAAGTCTTTTTTTGACTCAAATTTTTTCCCTGAGGTCAATTCACCCGCTTTAATAATTTCCTCTTCGGCAATATTGAGCCCACGGTAACTACGATTGCGAATATCCTCAATTAGACGATAAAAAATCTTACTGGAAAAATCCGTCCCCGACGGGTTGGGTGATTTAATATTCACCCCTGATAAAAAATTTTTAATAAATTCTTGGTTTTTGTTTTCAAAAAACCCTAAAAACTCCTCAACAATACGGGGTGGCATATAAAAATCAGCCTTTTTAATTTTTTTAAGTTTTTTAATCATCTCTGTTAGTTTGATAACAATCGCCTTGGTGGTTTCCCCCATATCCAAACCAGCACCAATGTTAAAAAAAAGATTGGTATCTAAAACAAAGTTTTCCATATGATTTATTAACTTATTCTTGTATTCTAACAGGCATAATTATGTGAAAAAAATTATTAACTCCTTCTATTTTAAAAACCGCCGGCGCATCTGATCGTAATAACTCAATAATTATTTTTTTTCCTGAGGCACAGTTTAAAAAATCAATTAGATATTTATAATTAAAGGCAATTTTTTGGGGTTCCCCTTCAATTTTTGCCTCTTGGTAAACAACATCTTCTTCTTCTATTCCCGCCTTGGGAATAAATTTAACAGAATCTTTTTCCACATTCATAATAAGAATGTTGGAAAATTCCCGGGCGAAAACGGAAACAAGTTTTACGCTTCTTAAAAATTCATTGGCATCCATTGTTACGGTGGTTTTTTTCTCAATAGGAATCACTTTTTCAAAGGGTGGATATTCACCTTCAATCATCCGCACATAAATGTTATTGTCTCCTATAAAAAACGCTAAAAGTTTCTCATTATTCAGATAGCTAAATTCTATTTCTGTCTCTTTGTTAATAAATCTTTGCGCGTTTGCCAAAAAGCCGGCCGGAACAATCATTGAAGAAAAAGGTAAATCTTTTTTTAAAGTTAAAAGGGATAATCTAAAACCATCGGTTGTTACCAGTTGTAAGTTTTCGTCACTGGTAACAAAATTTATCCCGGTTAAAACCGGCCTGGTTTCATCGGTTGAGGCGGCAAAAATAAGAAAGGGGAGACTGTCCTTAAAAAAGGCTGTTTTTATTTTTTGTTTTTCATTTTTTGTTTCCGGTGGAAAGGGAAAGTCTTGATCGGAAAACAGGGGAAATTGGCCTTTTATTTTTCCTTGACTGATGATAATGGCTTTTTCTTTTATTTCCATCTCTATTTTTGTTTCCGGGAGAAGGGATAAAAACTCAATGATTTTTTTAGGTTCAATTATTAATTTAAATTTATTATTATCTTCTGTTTTAAAAACAGAGTGAAAAAAATAATTAAGATCGGTTGAGTAAAAATGAATAATATTATTTTCTCCCTTAAGACAAACTCCTTGAAGAGAGGTTGACGATGATAGGCGTGATGAAGTAAAACGAGATGCCAACTCAAGTTTTTCCAAAAAACCGTTTTTTTGTAAGGATATTTTCATGGTTATTGTTTTTAATTTATTTATAGTAGTAATAGAGTGTGTGTATAAGTGTATAAAAATCAAGATAGATTTTCAAGACAAAAAGAATTAATAAAAAAGATAGTGGGCGAAGCGTGGAAACTATGTCGATTGAAAGAGAGATTGGGTGATTGTATCAATCTCTTTTTTAAAATTTAGATCACGGAGAATAAGATTACCAACTTTTTGTTTTGCGTGCAGGGCGGTGGTATGATCTTTTCTGTTTAGGGTTTCCGCGGTCTCCAAAAGAGTTAACCCAAGCTCTTTTTCAAGAAGATACATGGTTATTTGGCGGTAAAAAACAATTGATTCTGCCCTTGATGGTCCCTTAAGGTGAGACTGCTTAACATTATAAAAAGAACAAACGGTTTTAATTACTTCAGAAGGGTTAACTCTTTTTTTCCTTTCTCCATTATCCTGAGAAAAAAACATTTCAACCGCCTCCAGATCAATTTTATCTTTAACTCCTAAAACCTTAGCATAGATAGATAAAAGGGTTCCTTCGAGACCCCGGCAGTCGGAGGTTCTTTCGGCAATGATTTTGGCAGCCTCAATATCAATATTAATATTTTTTTCTTTAGCTTTAATTAATAAGATAGCCGACCTTAGTTCAAAATCGGGGGATTGGATATCAACGGTTAAGCCACCTAAAAACCGGGAAAGAAGTCGATCCTCCAGGTTTTTAATTGCTGCCGGCGGCCGGTCTGACGTAAGGATAATCTGTCCGCCGGCGGAGACGATGGAATTAAAAGTATGGAAAAATTCTTCCTGAACGGCATTTTTACCGGCAATAAACTGAATATCATCAATAATAAGGAGACTTAAATACCGATATTTTCGGCGGAATTGGGGAGTGGTTTTCCCTCTAATCGACTCAATTAGTTCATTGGTAAAATTATCACCGGGGCAAAAATAAATTTTTTTGTTTTTATCAGCTTCCAAAATTTTTTTAGCAATGGATTGGGCTAAATGAGTTTTGCCGACGCCCACTCCTCCATATAAAAATAAAGGATTATAAGCGCTACCGGGATTTTTTACCACGGCCTGAGAGGCGGCATAAGCAACCTGGTTGGTTGATGAGACAGCAAAATTTTCAAAGTTATATTTGTTATTTAATCCGGCCCGGGTAAAGATATCTTCGACGCTGGGTTCAAAAGAAAAAAGGGGAGGGCTCACCTTGTTTTTTGGAGGGGATTTAATTACAAACTCTATTTCCATTTTTTTTTGAGAGTGGCCAAAAAGAGCTGCTTCAATCTCTGCGGATCTTTTTGCTAAAAATTCCCGGGCCCCCTGACTATCAACGGAAACAATAATTTTATTTTCAGTTAATTCTACGGGGTTGGCATGCTTTAATAGGGGATACATAACCGGATTGTTTTTCTTACTTTTGCCCAGTTTTTCTATAAACTCGTTCCAAAAAGAGGATAATAAGGACATAATTTATTAATGTGGATAACTTATCCACAAATAATAAACAAGCACACAACGATTGTCAAGGAGATTTTTGTCATTAAACGAAGCGATTATAGTTCCCCAAGCCCTTCTTTTTTCTGGATCTCTTCCTTTACAACGTTTAAAAAACGTTCGGTTGAAGAAAGTCTGCGGTGGCCAACCAATCTGGCAATATATTCTACAGAAGCTCCATTTTTAAGTTGATGAGCAATAAAAGTATTTCTTAAATCATTAACGTTGGCTTTTTCAATCCCAACCTCCCGAAAACAACGAGAAATGATCTGGCGGATGTTTCTGATAAGTAAAGGGTGGCCGGTGCGAGTGATAAAAAGATGGTCGCTTTTTGCCAGGTCAGATCGGCCTTTCAAATAGTCGTCGATAGATTTTTTCACGGCTTTGTTTAAAGGAATATCACGAGTCGGCGTTTTCCCATATTGGCTGATATGAATAGTTGAATCTTTAACGTCATTGGTTTTTAATCCAGCCAGTTCGCCGATTTTCATTCCGGTCTGCAGAAGTATTTCAATTAAAGCGTAAGTACGCGGTTCTTCTTTGGCAAAGTCTCTCAAAGCCCGATACTCTAGTTTGGAAAAGATCCTTGGAGCCGATTGGACATACTTTGGGTGAGAGACATCAAGAGAGGGATTTTGTTCAATTACACCGTCATTTTTTAGATAACGGAAAAATGTCCTGATAGAATTAAGTTTTCTTGAGGCGGATTTTTTGGTGTAATTATCAGCGACCAATTTATTTATAAAACCATTAATATGGTCTTTTTTTACTTCGCGGATATCGGCGATTTCCTGGGTAGTTAAAAAACCGATAAACTGTTCAAGGTCTTTTTTATAGGCCACAATCGTAAAAGATGATTTTCCTTGTGATTCCAGATATTTAATAAATCTGTCAACCAGAGAGGGAAGTAAAATATTTTCCATAACACCCTATAATATAACATAAAGTAATTAAGATTTCAAGAACAAGCTTAATAACTAATAAAATATATTAATATTTCCCTTGCTAACGGTTCTTTTATTTGGTATATTGTTAGTCTCATTGTCATAAAAAAGGAGAGAAATCAAAGATGAAGGAAGAAAAAAAAGAAAAAGCTAAAAAAGTAAATCCAAATATCATGGATGTGCTTCTTAAGAAAACCAAACCAAGCCTGCTTAAAAAAGGAAAGGAAATTGAAGCAAAGATTGTTTCCATATCAAAAAAAGGAATAGTTTTTGATGTGGGGGGAAAAGCCCAAGCGATTTTGGGAGAACTGGAAATAAAAGAAATTTCCACCTACGTGCCGTATCTTAAAATGGGTGATAAAATCCTGGTAAGGATAATTAGCGAGGAATCAAAAAATGGTTTTCCGGTAGTTTCCTTGCGCAGATTTTTTGATAAAGGCAAATGGGATATATTAAAAGAGAAAAAAGAAAAAGAAGAAGAGATTGATGTTTTATGTGGAGAATATGGGAAAGGTGGAGTCTTTATTAACTTTATGGGAATTAGAGGGGTAATTCCAAAAATTCAATTAACCGAGCCGTTCCTGACCCAACCGGAGAAAATGCGTAATCAGAAGGTCAAGGTAAAAATTCTTGAGGTCGATAAAGAAAAAAACCGCTTGGTAGTCTCCCAAAAAGCTTCAGTTTTGAAAATTTCCCATAAAGATTTAGTCAAGAAATTTGAAGCAATCAAAGAAGGGAAAATTTATAAGGCCAAAGTATTGGGGGCATCGGAATTTGGAATCTTTTGTGAAGTCGAAGGGGTTGAAGGATTGATTCATATTTCAGAGATTTCTTGGGAAAAAGTGAATAATGCTGCTTCATTTGTGACAGTCGGCGACACGATTGACGTCTTTGTGGTGGAAAAAAATATGACTGATTTTAAACTGAATCTTTCTCTAAAAAGGTTGTTAAAAGATCCATGGGATATAATTGAAGAAAAATATCCGAAAGATAAAGAGGTTGAGGGCGAAGTGACCCGAAGAGAAAAGTATGGTTATTTTGTCAAATTGGAGCCGGGAATTGAAGGCTTAATCCATATTTCCAAACTCAAAGGCGATGAAGATTTAAAGATCGGCCAGAAAATCAAAGCCTTCATCGAAAGGGTTAGTAAAAAAGAACGCCGGATGAGTCTTATTCTTCCCCAAACAGAAAAGCCGGTAATGTATAGGTAACTCCAGTTTATAAAGAGGTTTTTACTTAATCACAGAGTTCCATAAAAGATCAAAAATCATCTGTAATGTTTTTTCTTCAATAAATTCCAAACGGTCTTCGGGATTATGATAGTGTTTTAAAATATTCAACAAAAAATTGAGTTAATTTTTAGTAAAACAGCCACTCCTGAAGCGTTATCATTAGCGCCCGGGGAACTTAAAAACGTATTATAATGAGTTGTTAATATAATTTTTTATCATAATCAATTTATATTACTTGATTGTCAAAATCTTTAATTCAAGGATTCTTTTGAAATGAGAAATATCATTGGTAATTAGAATTAAGTTGTGGGTCAAACAGGTTGCGGCAATAAGAAGATCAAAGTTATCGATCAATAAACCTTTTTGGCGAAGAGATCGCCTTATTGAGGCAAATCTCTCGATAATCGAAAGATCAATATTGATAATAGTGACGGTTTTTAATAATTCCTTAAACGAAGTTAATTTCTTCTTATTTTTTGTTTCTAATAATCCTTCAAGAATTTCTCCAACGGAGATAATACTAATATAAAGCGGCTGACTTTGTAGTTTATTAATCGTTTTAACCGCCTCCTTTTCACCTTTTAAGAAGTTGATCAGAACGTCTGAGTCAATTAAATACATATAAATTTAAAAATCAGGGAATTTTCTTTTTGATTTTTCCTTGTCCTTTCGACCCTCGTAAATAATATCAATAATTTTTTTATTATCAATATCTGACCAGATGCCGGCAAACTCAAGAATACCCCTTTTTGTTAATAAAGACTTAGGTTTGCTGATTTCAGCTACAGGAATACCTGCTTTTTTAATTAAAAAAGACTTATCTTTAAGATAAACCCAGTCTAATATTTTAAAGAAATCAACCCGAGCTTTACTGGCGTCAATAAAAGTAATATTATCCATATTTAATCATTGTACAACATTGTACATTAATATCAAGGGCGATTCATACAGTTATTCTATTAACCCTTTCTCCTCATCAGATGCGACGACCCTAAAGCCGACGTGGGAGTGGCCGGCGAAATTATTTACTGCGTAAAAATTGCAGAAAAGTTCCCGGAGACATTATTTTAATATTATATTTTTCTTTGATTCGATTAATTTCAAAATCTTTTAAATTAAAGGTAATTAAAAAATTAACTTTCGACTCAACAGCTCCAGCCACAATATGAGCGTCGTTTAGGTCTTTTACACAATTTTTGTAATTTAGTTTAATTTGTTTTAAATTCTGAGATAGTTTAACAATTTTAAGTTTTTCTTTTACAACGGCTTTTAATTTTTTTTCATCAATATTAAGTCTTTTAACAACCAATAAAAGTTCTTTATAAGAAATATTAGATATAAAACAATTAATGTTTTTATTGTTAATAAGTTGATAAGAGGCTCCAAGAATAGAAATTAAAGAGGAAATAATTACATCAGAATCAAGAAAAGCATTAATCATAAATTATAAGTTTTTTCTTACTTCTTTGATAGCCTTTTCTACTCGGTCAAGATTTTTAAAATCTTCTTTTTCTGATAAGTAAAGATCATAATCCATGCCAGTTAAAGCAAAATAGACCGAGGTAACGGGAATACGGTAAACTTTACCGATTTTTTTAGCGATAATTTCACCACGACCAATAAGGTCATAAACAGTATTTTTAGTTAACTGTAATATTGACGCGACCTGTTCTGGGGTATAAGTTTGTGGAATATTTATTTGGTTTAACATAACTAATTTATACCAAAGACTACAAAAGATGTCAATAGGTAATTAAAAACTATTCAATTAGTCCCTTTTCCTCTTCTGACGCAATCACTTTGAAGCCGACGTGGGAGTGGCCGGCAAAGAAAAGACCTTCGCCAATACCAGCTTGAAGAAGAAAATGTTTTTCCCCTCCGGTCAAAAAGAAAGTTTTTGAAATTATTTCAACGGCGGCCGTCGACTGTTTTAAAATAATTTGGAGAGAGGAATTGGTGATGATTGCTTTCCCCTCATCAGTTGACAGAAAATCTTCGACGTCTTGAGTGATTGTTGTTAACCCAAGATGATATTTTCTAGCTCTTTTAGCAAAAGAATGAAGATAAGCACCCGAATCTTTTTGTTTGATCAGATACCAGGCTTCATCTACGATCAAAACTCTTTTTTTCTTTTCCCGGCGGACCCGATTCCAGATATAGTCAAGAACAATATACATAGCTACCGGCCTCAGATTTTCTTCCAGATCGCGAATGCCAAAAACGGTAAAAGGATTTTTTATATCAAAATTTGAATGTTGATTAAAAATACCGGAAGCAGAGCCGGAGACGAATTTTTCCAACCGATCAGCCATTTCTTTGGCCTCAGGTGTTTCCATGCCGTTAAAAACTTTAAAAAGGTCTTCCAATAAAGGTGATTCAAGTGAAAATGTTTCCGGATCCTGAGTGATTCCTTTTTCCCGGTAGGTCAAGACCAAAGCCCGGTCTAAAAGAGCGTCCTGTGACGGAGTTAATTCTCCCATAATCACCCTCATCAACGAATGAAGATCTAAAATTTTGTTGGAAAGTTCATCCGGTCCGGCATTGGTTTTTTCCAGATCAAACGGATTGATTTTATAGTTGGACGAGGAAGAAAAAACCACATATTCACCGCCGACGGCCGGCACTAATTTTTCATACTCATTTTCCGGATCTATAATAATTACATCGGTCCCCATCATCAATAATCTCAAAGCCTCAAGTTTGACCATAAAACTTTTTCCGCCACCAGACTTTCCCAAAATAACCGAGTTGGCATTTTCCAAAGTGAATCGGTCAAAAATAATTAATGAACCATCATGTTCGTTTAATCCATAAAGGATTCCCTCGTTTTGCGTCAGAGAGGCGGTGGCAAACGGAAAGGTCGTTGCCAGTGAAGTCGTATCCATATTACGCCAAACACCCAGTTTATCGTAAAAAATCGGCAAAGTTGATTTAAATCCTTCTTCCATTTCCAAGGTTGCCTGGCGGGAGATAATCAAAAGAGAAGATAAGACAGAATCAACGCCTTTTGTAATGCTGTTTAACTCTTCCAAAGAATCGGCCGGAATCGTGATATAAAGTCCAAACTGAAAAAATCTTTCCGCCCCTTTAGCCAACTCAGCTTGAAGAGAAAAAGCATCATCAAGCGCTACCTGAACAATTGGATCAACAACTTTTCCCGCTTTAATATCACCTTCAATGGTCGCTTCCATCTCGGCAATCTTTCTTTTTAAATCGTCCAAAACATTTTTTGACTCGGTCGGATAGATATACATAGAAATATAAAGAGGGTGGTCAAAAGTTATTAAAGAATAAAGCCAATTAGGAGAGACATAACGCGGATAGCCAACGACATATAAAGTCCGGTAATATTTTTCATCAATTTTTAGACTGTTAAAATCAACTTCGATATAGGACGGGGCAATCAAATCTTTAGTAGAAACCGATCCGGTCGCCAAAAAATCAGCCATATTATTACCCATAGAACCAGTTTTGTTGGTTGAAGATTGATTATTTGTAGGCTTGGGAAATAGGTTAAACATAAATTATGAACTCATAATCACATCCGTATAACTTTCAATCGGCGCCAGGCGCCGGCCGGTAGCCGACGGATTATAAAGATTGTAATAAAGCTCGGTCAGTTGTTGTCTTTGTAAAACACTTCCGTTCAGGCCGATTTTTGTAATGAGTCTTAGTAAATTATCTCGTTTTGGGTAAAGGGAGGTTTTGGCTCGAGTGATGACATACTCTTTATTTAATGATCCCGGATTGGCCCCGCTAATTCCCATTTCAAGAGGTGAAAAAGGAACAACAAAAAAAAACCGTTTTTCCAAAACAGTATTTATTTTAATAATGCTTTTAATAAATTCCCGGTAGCCGATCATTCTTTTTTTTAAAATATCAATGGCCTGTTTGCTTATTTTATCTTCCAAATAATCCAAATAGGTGGAAACGTCAATTTTTTTGGAAACAATTAAGATTTGGACAGGAAAAGATAGAGAATTTAACAGTTCGGAATAAGCATAAATCATTGAAGACTGTTCTTCGGTAGACAATAACCAAAAGTTGACTGCTCCCACTTCAACCACAGTGGCGGCGGAAAAATCTTTCATCAAAACAATATCGTCTTTTATTTCTTCAATTTCAATAAAAGATTGAGTGGAAGCCTTAACCGGTGATGTTGGTTTAGTATTTATCATATTAACTCCTTAGATGAAATTTCAATTGGTCTAACATTTTCATTTTCTACCTTAACTTTGATTGTATCAAAAAAGAAGTTTCCTTTGGGATCTTTGGTTTCAAAAAAATAATCGAAAACAGGAAGAGGATTGTAGGTTGCAAAAATCCCGTGGGAATTAGTTTTTAATATTCTAATAGGTTCGCTGGCGGGATCTTTTTTTATATAAACAAGAATCCCGGCCAAAGGAATTTGTTTGTGATTTTTTATTAATCCAGTGAGGAAGGGAACTTTTATATTAGACGGTTGAGGTTTGATGGTAGAGGGTGGAGTTTTGATGTTAGAAGGTTGATGATTGATTTTTTTGCCTGATAATGTTGAAAATGAGTTAGTAAAAAGATTACTGATCTCTTCATTCTTATTTTGGTTGGCGGAAGGATCCTTGTTATTTAAATATTTTGATAATTTTTGCTGAGAGTCGATATGAGACATAACCCGGTGAGGGTCATCGGCAAAAACCAAATTTTTTAAAAAATAAATAGCCGAATTTTGTTTTTTGTATAAATATTGAGTCGGAGAGGTCAATCTTTTTATCAGATTTCTTACCCAGACTTCCATCGGCCGGTCATTGATGGGAACAAAAGCAAAAACAACACCAATTAAAGCCACGACTATACCGAGAAATATATTTAAAATTGGCACGGGGAAAATATAAAAAACGATAACACCAATGGGGATGAAAATAGTCAAATAGACAAACTGTTTTATCGTCAAAAAACCAATCAGTTTAAATTCAAAAGTTGTAATCTGTCTCGGGATCGGATGTTGGTCCATAAATTTAGTATATACTAAATACTTTATACTTCCCCATCTTCTACTTGAGGGAAGTTTTGATAGAACTGCGAAACAGCAGAAAAAGATTGATCACGGCGAAGAATAATTATTTGATCAAATTCGGAATCGTCAAAATCAACTGGTGCTACCGGAATGGCTAAAATAATTTTTTTTGGACCTTGTGATTTTAAAAATATTAAAGAAATCTTTACTGTAGCACCGGTAGCAATACCATCATCAACTAAAATTACGGTTTTGTTCTTTAATTTTTTATAACCCAATTTTTTTAAATTAAACTTTTTTAGATAGGAGGAAAATTTAATTTTGGCATTTTTTATTTGTTGGTTAATGGTTTTTTTATCAAAAAAAGAAACATATTGATTATCAAAATAGATTTTATTAAAACATAAAGAGCCGATAGCCAACTCTGGTTGATCGGGGTGGGAAATTTTTACAGCCGCTAAAAACAAATGAGGAATATTTAATTTTTTAGCAATCGCATTACCAACAATCACTCCGCCGCGAAGAAGAGAGACAACAATAGAACTGTTTTTATAATCAGTTAATCTATCAGCCAATTGGTTGCCAGCATCAAGGCGGTCTTGGAAAAGCATTAATAATATTCTATAATAATGAATAAAATTATTTGAATATTTTTTTATCGGGCCTATGGTTCATCGGTAGAACGCATCCATGGCATGGATGAGGGCGGGGTTCAATTCCCCGTAGGTCCA
>JBBTSP010000024.1:0-3707 GCA_038064655.1 Patescibacteria group bacterium
CTCTTGACAAATAATTAATCGCTTTGTAAACTGGAAGTAATGAAAAATCTTACCTACAGACTTAATAAGCTTCCTCAAACGGTTTTTACCACCCGTGAAATTGCCTTGATTTTAGGAGAAACAAACTCTAATATTGTCAAATCAAAAATTAGTTATTACATAAAAAGAGGCGAGATATTTTCAATAAGACGGGGGATATATAGTAAAGATATTAAATACAATGAAATGGAATTGGCGGCAAAGATGTATACACCATCATATGTGAGCTTTGAAACAATATTAGCTAAACATGCCGTCGTATTTCAATACGATAGCCGAATTCATTTAGCAAGCTATTTGACAAGGGAAGTTCAGGTTGGGGAAAATAAAATAAATTACAAAAAAATTAAAAATAAAATATTGAATAATCCTTCAGGAATTATTTATGAAAATTACTTTCCTGAAGCTATCCTCGAACGGGCTTTTTTAGATACTATTTACATTCAGGGTAATAGACATTTTGATAATTTAGGGCCGATAGATTTTGAAAAATGTGAAAAACTATTACCAATATATGAAGGAGAATTAATAATTAACGATCTAAAATCATATGTTGACGATTAGTAAGCACCGCGCGGTGATGCTTGAAGTGATAAAGGCAATCTATAGTGATAGTTTGTTGGGGCCAATCATAGGTTTTAAAGGCGGGACTTTGCTTTATACATTGTATGGTCTTTCTCGTTTTAGTGTTGACTTGGATTTTGATCTGCTCGATGAAAAAAAAGAAGATCAAGTTTTGCCAAGATTAGGTAAGATTTTGAAAAATATCGGAACTGTAAAAGAATTAACTAACAAAAGATACACTCTTTTTTCTCTTTTAAATTATGAAAAGGGAGAGAGAAATTTAAAAATAGAAATTAGCAAAAGGAATCATGGAAGCGAATATGAGATCGCTAATTATTTGGGTGTTTCTATCAAAGTAATGAAAAAAGAAGATATTTTTGCAAATAAATTATTGGCTTTAACTACCAGGAAGAGACCAGTTAATAGGGATATTTTTGACACTTGGTTTTTATTGCAAAAGCATTGGGATGTGAATTGGAACTTGATTGAAAAAATAAGTTCTTTTAAAAAAGAAGAATTTGTTGAGAAATCTATAAAGATTCTAGAAAATTGGCCTTTAGAAAGTATCCTCGATGGTATGGGAGAGTTGCTGAATGATAACAGCACTAAAGATTGGGTAAAAAATAATTTGATCAAAGATACAATATTTTTGTTAAAAGCGAGATATGAGATTTAATTTCCTTCAAGCCAGCGGGCGAGGGGACCGGGGAAAATGCCAATCACTTCTTTAATCAGTGTTAAAATTCCTTCAGCGTCAGCTACTTCAAGTTGATCAATAATTTTTATGACTTTATTTTTTGTCTCATCAAAATTGTCTGTATATTTGACCGTGTCAATGCTGATATCAGTTGGAGCGGCCAGAGATAAAATATCACTGATGACAAAATATTGTTTACCAGCAACTTGATATTTTCGAATCGGTTTGCCATAAAAAGTGACCGTTGTCATTTCCTTTTCCGGAATTAGTTGTTCAATTTTAACACTGACAAAACGTCCCTTGGCCCCCCTTTTTAATGAAAGAATTTTTTCCAGCCGACTGATTGGATCAAGTTGTATTTGTTTTTTCATCATTATCATCATCATCTTTCAACTTTTCCTTGATGCTGTAGATGATTCCAGCAATTAGGTAATAAATTATAGCAGAGATTAAAATCATACCGGCGTAAGAAATAGATAAGGTCCATTGGATTGTAGTCGTCCTCATACCGGTGGCAATCTGCTGAACGGCATAAAGTTCGACCAATACGCTGATGACAAAAATGGTAAACGCCTTAACAAAATATTGTTTTTCAATGACGGAAAATAATAGAAGCAGGGAAATAAAAATGCCAAGGGCTCGAATGGCGACGGCAAAAGCCGTCAGGGGATAACTGTTCAAATAACTTTTTGTCAGAAAGGTTAGGGGAGTAGTTAGGGCAAAGGAAATTGGGCCGGCAAAATAGTCCAAAACATAAGCCAAAACAAAAAATGCAATCGCTGTCACTAAAAAATATTCTTTTTTCATTTCTTGATTTTTTTAATTTTTTTTGTTGGTTTAATTTCTGTTGGCATGGTATTGCCCATCACCTGGGGATCATGGACATTATGGGAAATGACATATTGCGAAGATTTATCAGGAGTCACTTTCCAAGATTTATCAATTATTAAAGTGTTGTTGCTGTTAATAATGATATTTCTCATCTGTCCTTCACCCAGTCCCCGGGAAATCCATAAAGGATAGCCGGCAAATTCGTTGGACTTCCATTTTTTGGTTTTATCAGTCAGAGTTTGGTTTGAAGCGAGAGATACTCTCCCCAGATCTTCTTTCCAGGGTTGAGGTGTTCCTTTGATAATTTTGGCCAGGTTGGGATTATTTTTTACAAAATCTTCTTTTTTATACCACTCGTTATATTTATGATCAGGGCGGTATTTAGACATATATATGACTTTTATATATCCGGGAAAACCTTGGTCGGGACTGATTTCAAGACATTCTCGCTTTTCCCCATTGATGTCAATAATCTGCATACTTTCAATTATAGTCATTGAAAATTATTTTTCAACTTGAAAACGATATTGTTTTTTCTCTTCCTATCAACTATAAATAAATAAGGAGTGAAATAAATTATAAGTTTTGAAACAAATTGTAAGGACGGTGATAAAAGATGTTTAAAAATATAGGAGCAATAGAAATATCAATAGTCGCGGTTGTTATTTTGATAATTTTTTTTCCTAAAAAATTGCCTGAATTTGCCAAAGGAATAGTTCAATTTTTCAAAGAAATAGGAAAAAGTTTTAAGGAAGGTTCAAAGTCAAAATAAAGCAATGGATAATAAAAGCGTGTCTCGGACCATTTTTTATCTAATAAGTTCCTTGATTGGACTGATTTTTTTTGTGTTGTTATCTGTATCAATCGAGGCGGCTACCGCCGATTATCAACGTTGTAAAATAGGATCAAGTTGCGTAATCGGCGAGTTTCTTTATGATGATAACTATAATCCGATTGCCACAGCCAGCTGTACTTTGACGACCCGCGATCCTACGGGTTCGGTTTTTATAAACAGTGCCAGCATGAGTGCCAGCACCGATGGTTGGTATTCGTATAATGTGGATACAACCGGTCAGACAGAGGGACTTTACCGGAGTCAAATGTGTTGCACTGAGCCGAGTAGTTATCTTTGCCTTGATAAAAGTTTTTATATTGGACCATCATTTTTATCTGCCTCTGATGTTGAAAACTCCGTCTGGAATGCACCCGCGAGCGGTCATGCCACCACCGGAACATTTGGTAAGAATCTGCAAAAACCGGTTCTTTCGGCCGCCGAGATCTGGGGTTACACCGACCGGACCCTTTCCAGTTTTGGTAATTTGATTGCCGATATTTGGAGTTATTCGACCAGATCGCTAACAGGCTTTGGTACTTTAATTAACGATATTTGGAAAAACGATACGAGAACTTTAACCAGCGCCGACCTTAGTGATGGAGGGGAACTGGCAACTTCCGAGTCAGTCGAAAAAACCAGTTATTCGATAATTGATAGCACGACTTCCGAAACAGGCAACAAAAATACCGTCGACTCCCTAAATTTCGGAAGAGGAACAATTAATTTTGAAATTACAGTTAC
>JBBTSP010000025.1:0-11641 GCA_038064655.1 Patescibacteria group bacterium
CAGGATAAACTAAAAATAACGATGACGATAAATTACATTTTATTAGGTTGGAATAGGAAACATTGGCGATTGTGTCAAAGACACAGCCGGCCGAGCAACTATTATTAGTTTGACAAACACAGGCGGGATTAGGGGTTGGAGTTGACTGCAAACCGTTTGCCTTAATGCGGAAAAAACGTACTGGAAATGGATCTCTCGCATCTGTATATGACCCAATAATATAGCCATCGGAAGTAATCTCTCTTGCCCCGCCTATGGAATATAAATTCTGGTCGTTAAAATCGCTGACTGCGTAATCATGCCAGTTGGTTCCGTTATCGTAACTCACGAGCACCCCTAAATGTAAGTCCGGATACGACCTTGAAATACAATATATAGGGAAATCGGATTGAGAAACGTGGGTAGCACAAAATCCATCAAGATTTAGAAAAGAAATAATTTCTCCTTTCCATACTGGGTAAATGTCTAAATCCTTCTGTGCGGTTGATAGATCATAGCGGACATAATGCTGACGGGTGTTTGGTAAAGGAAACTGCGCCATATAAGCAAAATGCGCCTTCCCATTTTTAACGATTATTGTCCAGAGCCAACTGTGAACATCAAATTCATCGTTAAGAGTAATACGGTCCGTCGGACCTGTTTCGTCACTCACAACAGGAGATGTTAAAGTCTGCCCGTTCGGTTTCTGCCAAGTTAGCCCTCCGTCTTTTGAGAGCATGAAGTGGATATCCCAGTACATATATTTATCTTTTTTTTGCGTTGTCCAGGCAACATAAAGATCACCATTTACATTCAAATAGAGATAGGAATACATCTGATACGCCGAAGAACCACCCGTAAGCAACTCGTAATTTTTCCTCACATCCCCGTTTAGCCCTAATACGGAAAACGTTCCATTATGTGCTAGAAAGTATAGTTGTCCCCGCGGCTCATCTATCATCATCGCATATTTTCCGGACGCTGAATTAGGGATTTGGGAAATTGTTGGATTTGTAAAATTATTGCTGGGAGTAAATATATAAAAAAGAGCATATGTTTGAGTATAACCGATGCCCCAATCCGGATGAGCAAGGTAAATATTACCTTGGGTATCTGTTTCAATAACCGGAGCACTTGTGCCATTGATGTTTTCGTAAATAGTGGAAAACGTTTTGCCGCCATCGGTACTTCGGGAGAGACGCCAGGTATTTTGATCATACGCTTCGTTTCTGCTGTGAAGATACGTCACGAATATCCCGTATTGGTTGGCCACGACCTTCTGATTATTGCTTTGGAAAGTGCCGTAGCCCGTTGCCTGTGGATCAATCGTTGTCACATCAATTTTTTCCAGAGCATGTGCGGAATAAGGGAAAATGAAACTGATAAAAATAAATAGAAAAAATACAGAAAACTTATATGTATTGTTTTTCATACGATAACATTATTAATACACCTTTTTATCAATGAATTTCTTAATTCTTTAAGCAAGGGGACAGATAATGTCTATTCCCGACTTGCGCAAAAACTTCATAAATTGACTTTTATACTGATAATATTATTAATTTAAAGTCAATTTGAGAATATCCAGATCGGCTCTTCCCACTTCGCCATCCCCGTTAAAATCAGGATTGACATTGGGTGGTATCTTACCGCCGAAAACAGAAGCTACATAAAAAAAATAGTCAGAAAGGTCAACGACTCCGTTGCCGTCAGCATCCCCCCGGGTTTTTTTCTGGCGATTGCACCAAGTGGTTTTGTGATTAGAGTCAGGATAAACTAAAAATAACGATGACGATAAATTACATTTTATTAGGTTGGAATAAGAAACTCCGTCTATTTTTTCAAAGACACAGTCGGCCGAGCAACTATTATTAGTTTGACAAACACAGGTAGGATTGTTGGTCGGAGTTGGAGAAGTTGATATTCCTGTTGAAAGCCTTCTGATTAAAAGAACAGAAAATTGGTTAGAAGTATGTCTTGGGGCCGTGCCGCCAATAGGAGCGGTTACCGATGATGTGGAAATGGGCAGAGTAATATTGACGGGATTTCCGCTAAAAGTGCCGGTAAAAAAAGGAGTGCCGGCTCCATAATTTTGGACGTCAATGATCTCAAACTGATCACCGGGTTGTAAAACCGAAGATAAATTTATATCTACCTGAGATTTATTTTCCCAATTATAAATTGTCACGTTGGCTCGACCAGCTTCATAAAGATTTGGCCGGACAAAAATTTTATTTGGTTCGTTGGCAGACAGCTGAAATTTATTGCCGGAAAACTTATTCGGCTGAAGTTGTTCCAATCTCTCCGGCGGATTGTTGGTTCCGGAAACAAAGTTTCCAAGGCCATTGATATCTTCGAAAAGTTGGCGCGAAACAAATAAATTATTTTTCATGGTGATATCGTTCCACCAACGCTGCTCAATCGCGTAACCACTGGAAGAATTAAACCAGGAAACATTATTTTCTAGCAAAATTCTGTTACCTCGGCTTCCATTTTCGCCGTACTGCCACCATCCAAGTTGAATAGCATTACCTTGTTCTTCATTAGTCAATCCGGCGTAGAAATAATTGTTTTTTATCACAATCCGGTCGGCAATTTGAAGTCCGCCAATTACGAAGTTTTGAATCATACTTCCTCTTCCCCAATCCGGACCGCCACCGCCGCTGCAGCAAGACACCTCTTCACCTCGACTGTTGTAGCACGTCTTTGGGATGCAGCTGTTACAAGGATGACATTCACTCCCCCCTTGGGTAAAAGAAAAGATACTATTATTAAAAATCGTATTTCCTTCAAAGTTATAACCCCTGATTCCTTCGCCGCCAGTATAGCCTTTAACACCCCATTCATATTGGTTAAAAATAATATTATCTTTAAACCAATATGTCTCACCTTGGTCATTGTTCGGGCTTCGTAAATCGATACCAGATCCCCAGCCGACGCTGTCCTCGTAACCGTTGTTATAAATAATCGAACCGTAGATTTCACTATCTACAGCGCCTGTTCGGACCTGAAAACCCACATTTGCGTCATGAACAATCAGATTAATAAACTTATTATTGGCGGCATAAGATTGTATTCCGACGGGTCGTTCAGTATTTCTTCCGGGGGTAGTCCCAACAACTTCAAATCCTTGATAAATTCCCCAGGGAGCACTGGCTCTAAATATAAACTGGCCGGTGCTGGCGGCGAAGACTGCTTTTTCTCTGAGATATTGTTTGACGGTAATCGGGGCCGCCGCGGTGCCGGTTAAATTACTGATAAAATTACCGGTGTAAGTTCCGCCTCTTAGCCAAATCATATCACCCGGGTGCACCGAGGCCGGTTGATTTAAGGCGGTTTGTAAATCCCAAGGGTTTTCTCGACTACCATTACCTGAGGCATTTCCATTTGGTGAGACGAAAAATTCTTGAGAGGCCAATACCGTTCCGGTATAAAAAAAGGAAACAACTATCAAGAATATACCAATGACAATGTTTGATACCATCAGCTTTTTCATATAATATCCATTATCACAGTTCCCTTGACTTAAATCAAGAAAGGCATTGACAAATGGATAAGGCATTTGTATACTTGAGCCAGATCCTCCGAAATTGTGGAGATGGATTGATATCTTTTTCTCTACGCAATTTAAAATCAAGGGGACCCATGAAGTAGATCTAAGATCACTTCAGGGCAAAGATGATTTCCTTGATGAATTTTTTCATCAGGGGGCGTCTAACCCTTTCTTTCTCGAGGGAAAAAGATCAAAACAACCCTTTTTATGGAGGATCTCTGGTTCCTCAAAGGAATTAAAATAATTAATGAACCCCGTTTACTTACAGAACAACTATTTTAGTCTATGGTAGTAATAAAAAAATCCTTAAAAGATAAAAAAGTAGAGCCAATTATTGATCAACCCCTTGATATTTCTAAATTGATTGGAGGAGTTGAGTCAAAGCCGATTATTCCCGTTGAATCCGCCTTTGTTAAAACTTCAGCGGACAAGGAAAAACCTTTAATAAGAGTGGGTCATTATGATGTCCCGGTGGAGGAGAGATTAAAGGAAGATTTAAAAATCAGTTATCAGGCCAAAGGAATTTTGGATATTACTTTTGGCGGCTATGGATTTTTAAGGCAAAACTATGTCTTGAGTCCGGATGCTGATATCTATGTTTCCACTTCCCAGATCCGCAGATTTTGGTTAAGACGGGGAGATGAAGTCGAAGGTTTGGCCCGTCCGCCTAAAGCAGGAGAAAGATTTCATTCCTTGCTTCTTATCAAAAAAATCAACGGAATTGAGATGACGGAAGAACAAAGCGCCAAGCGGAAAGATTTTGAAAAATTGACCGCGCTACATCCAAGTAAACAGATGAAGTTGGAGACGACAAAAGACGTTTTGGCAACCAGAATTATTGACTTGATTGCGCCGGTTGGTTTTGGCCAGAGAGCTTTAATTGTCTCACAACCCAAAGCAGGCAAAACAACTTTCTTAAAAGAAATTGCCGAGGCGATTGGAACCAACTACCCGAAAGCTTATCTGATGGCAATTTTAATCGGAGAGCGGCCGGAAGAAGTCAATGAGATTAAACGATTTATAAAAGGTGAAGTGGCCGCTTCAAACTTTGACGAGTCGCCGCGGCAGCAAATAAAAGTGGCTAATTTAGCCTTAGATCGGGCTCGAAGGATGGTTGAAGTGGGGCAGGATGTGATTATTCTTTTGGATTCGGTCACCAGGCTGGCCCGAGCCTTAAATCTTTCGGTGACCAGTACGGGAAGAAGTCTGTCCGGCGGATTTGATCCATCAGCTCTGTATCCAGCAAAAAAATTTTTGGGGGCGGCCCGAAATTGTGAAGAAGGCGGGAGTCTGACGATCATCGGCACGGCCTTGGTTGGCACAGAGTCAAGAATGGATGATCTGATCTATGAAGAGCTGAAAGGAACCGGCAATATGGAAATTCATCTGGAACGCAAATTTGCCGACCGGAGGATTTTTCCGGCCATTGACGCGGAAAAGTCGGGCACCCGCCATGAAGAGCTTTTGTTTGACCGTGAAACGATGAATAAAGTTAATACTATAAGAAGAATCTTAAATCTTTTGAACGGTGAAGAAAGATTGACGGCCCTGACGGAAAAATTAACTAAAACTAAAAACAATCAAGAATTCTTGGACTCCTTAAGCCGCGGTGCGTAAATGATCTACTAAGGATATACTTTGACATGGCATTTTGAAGAACTACAGGATTATTATTTCATCAAAAATTTCTAATTTCTAATTAACCTAATTTCTAAAAAAATCCCAATATCAAAAAAATCTAACATTGAGAAATTGGATATTATTTAGGTTAATTAGAATAATTAGATCAATTAGGTTAATTTTTACTCTTCCTCTTGACCACAGTATAACGCTTACCTCCTCCCGAGGGCTACGTCCTCGCGTCGGAGGTGCGCGTATACGTGGTCTGCGGACAATTTTAAATTGTCCTTGACATTCTAATCTCGCATACTCTATACTACTATCCAGTATGATGAGAGAAGTTAAAAGTTAAAAATTAAAAGTTAAAAATGGAAGATACAAAAAAACGAGTAAACAGAATCATTGGCCAATTGCGGGGGATTGAAAAAATGCTAAACGAAAAAAGAGAATGCTCAGATGTGCTTCAACAGATATCGGCGGTCAAAAAAGCTATTGACGGACTGTCTAAAGAAATAGTAATATCTGATATCTGTAAATTGATACCTAATGAAGATAGTAAAAAGATAGAGAAGATGGTGGAGAGAGCCATTAATTTGTAAATTTCTAATTACTAATTGACCTAATTTCTAAAAAATATCCAATTTCCAAATCCTAATTGGAAACAATTGGACATTGAGTATTATTTAGGTTAATTAGATCAATTAGACTAATTAGGTCAATTATGACGGAAAATGTAATCATAATAGGTGGTGGGCCGGCGGGACTGTCTGCGGCTATTTATTTGGCCCGGGCCAACCTTAATCCTTTGGTCTTTGCCGGATCTCCTCCCGGCGGCCAGTTAACCCTTACTTCCGAAGTTGAGAACTATCCCGGATTTGAATCAATCTTAGGCCCTGAATTGATTGAAAAAATGAGAAATCAGGCTAAGAAATTTGGGACAAGAATTGTAGATGAGAATGTGTTAAAGATAGATTTTTCAAAGAAACCCTTTGAAATCATGGGCTCGGTGCCGAAATTTTTTGACGGAAAACCGCAAACCGCAAAAAATTTGACACCTTCGCCCTATTTAACAAAATCTATAATTATTGCAACGGGTGCTAAAGCTCTTTGGCTTAATTTACCTTCAGAAACTCGTTTACGCGGCAAAGGGGTCTCGGCCTGTGCGACCTGCGACGGATTTTTCTTTAGGGATAAAGTAGTTGCCGTCGTTGGTGGAGGAGATACGGCGCTTGAAGAAGCTTTGGTCTTGACAAAGTTCGCTAAAAAAGTATATATTATTCACCGACGGGATTTTTTCCGAGCTTCAAAGATTATGCAAGATAGAGTGTTTACTAATAAAAAAATAGAAATTATCTATAATGCGGCTGTCGAGAAGATAATAGGGGAGAAGAAGGTAGGGGGAATAAGAATTAGAAGATTGAAGGAGGGTATAGAAACGGGTCAAGAAAATAGAAGTAGGAAGTTAGAAAAAAATCCAACTTCCATAAACCAACTTCCTAACTCGTTTCCAAACCTATCATCTATCTTCCAGATTCCAGTTGACGGCGTTTTCATCGCCATCGGCCATAAACCCGATACGGATTTGTTTAAAGGACAAATAGAGATGGATGAGAAAGGATATATTAAACTTATAAAAAGAAGATCAACGTCAGTTGAGGGAATTTTTGCCGCCGGGGATTGCGCTGATCCTTATTATAGGCAGGCAATCACGTCGGCAGGGACAGGAGTTGAAGCTGCGTTGGATGTAGAGCGGTGGCTAAACGAAATATAATAATTATAATTGTTATAAATTTTATAAAGATTATAAACCTATGATTAACCCAGGCCAAAAGATGCTTGAGTCGGCACAAGCTTTGATCAAAAAAACCGCCGAAGAAATGAAGTTAGATCCCGAAATGATTAAACGTCTGATTGAACCGGAGTTTGCTCACGAATTTGCCCTGACCATCACAATGGATTCGGGCAAGAAAAAGGTTTTTAAGGGCTGGAGGATTCAACATAACAGCGCTCTTGGGCCTTATAAAGGTGGAATCCGTTTTCATCCGGATACTGTCCGCGAAGAAGTCCAGGCTTTGGCGACTTTAATGTCTATCAAATGCGCGGTCGCCGGTCTTCCCTACGGCGGAGGAAAAGGCGGAATTGTAGTTGACCCAAAAAAACTATCAAAGACAGAGTTGGAAAGATTGTCACGGGCATTTGCGTCCCGAATCGCCCATGTAATTGGGGAGGATATTGATGTTCCGGCTCCCGATGTCAACACGACACCGCAAATCATGGCTTGGATGATTGATGAATATCAAAAAATAAAAGGTTATAAAAGCCCGGCCACTTTTACCGGTAAACCCGTTTCGATGGGGGGTAGTCTGGGTCGAACCGAAGCGACGGGAAGAGGAGGGTTGTTTGTTTTGCAGGCGTTGCTAGAAAAGTTAAATGGAAGTTGGAGGTTAGGTTTGGAAGCGAGTCAGGAAAATAGAAGTAAGAAGATAGAAAAAAATCCAACATCCAATTTCCAACATCCTAACCCGTTTCCAAGCCTATCTTCTAAGCCCACCATTGCGGTGCAAGGCTTTGGCAACGTTGGTTATTATTTTGCCAAACTGGCAAGCGAAGCCGGTTTCAAGATTGTGGCGATTTCCGATTCCAAAGGAGGAGTTTATGTTAAAGACGGTCTTTCAGTTGATGCCACCATGAAATGTAAAAGGGAAAAAGGTATGGTGGCCGGATGTTATTGTAAAGGCTCTGTTTGTGATATTAAATATGGAAAAACAGTGACGAACGAAGAACTTTTAGAGCTACCGGTTGACATATTAGTCCCGGCCGCTCTGGAAAATGTAGTTAATGAAAAAAATGCCGCTAAAGTTAAGGCTAAAATCATTCTTGAGATGGCCAACGGTCCTTTAACGGAAGAAGCCTATTTGCTTTTGAGTAAAAAAGGAGTCGTTATTGTTCCCGATGTTTTAGCTAATTCCGGTGGAGTGATGGTCTCTTATTTGGAATGGGTACAGGGGAAAGCCGGCTATTGGTGGAGTGAGGATGAAGTCAATAATAAGCTTAAGACATTGATTATTAGGGCGTTTAGGGCGGTTTGGGATAAATCAGTGGAGAAAAAAATACCTTTAAAACAGGCGGCTTTTGAGGTGGCGATTGAGAGAATTGTCAGTGCTTTAGTGTAGAAAATAGTTGTTAGAAATTAGACAGTAGTTATAGAAATTGGAAAGTAGAAATTAGAAAAAACTAATCTCAAATTTCTATTTTCGATTACTAATTTCGAGTCACAAACAACCAATTTCTAGTTTCCTTTTCTGCTATAATGAAAGCCTGTTTATGATGGAAATAGGCGAATTTGTTGTTTTTTTAAAGAACTATTTTTTTTCCCGGCTTTTAAATGCCGGCAGGGTTTTTGAAAGTATAAAAGATATTATTGTTGCCTTCTTAATCGTCAAAAGGGGTAAATATTCTTCATCTTTTTTAAATACATCCTTTTTAATGATAGTGGCCGCAGCTGTTGTTGGCGGTCCAATCATCGCTGAAAACACTCCATTTTTTCAGCCAGTTGATAATCAAAATAATTATCAGGCCATGGTTGTTTCCTACAATCCTTACGGCGGCTCATTGTCAACGGTTTTTTCCGTCAAGCCGCGTGATAAAGTAGAGAACTATACCGTCAGAGTTGATGAAACTTTAGCGGCAATTGCTAAAAGATTTGACATTTCCGTTGATACGATTAAATGGGCTAACAATTTAAAGTCAGACTTAATTAAACCTAATCAGGAATTAAAGATTCCGCCGGTCACCGGTATTGTCCATCGAGTCGCTTCAGGAGAAACGATCTATACAATAGCTAAAAAATATCATACTAATGCTCAAAACATCGTGAACTTTATTTTTAATAGCTTTGACGATTTAGACACTTTTTCTTTAACTGCCGGCCAGACTTTGTATGTGCCTGACGGGACAATTGAGCCGGAGAAACCAGCTTACCAGTTTATTGCTTCAATTCAAGCCGGCGTCAAGGGTTCGTCAAACTTTATCTGGCCGACTTCAGGGTCAATCACCCAAAATCCGGTCTGGTATCATATGGCGGTTGATATTGCTAATTCAAGTGCCCCACCGGTTTTAGCAGCTGATTCAGGAACAATTGTTTATGCAGGATGTACTACTTATGGATATGGATGCAATGTAATTATTGATCACGGTAATGGCTATCAGAGTCTTTATGCCCATCTTTCGTCATACGCGGTTGAATCGGGCGACTCGGTTGCTCAAGGATCCCAGATTGGAGTAATGGGTTCAACTGGCAGGTCAACCGGGACGCATCTTCATTTTGAGATTAGGTCGGGAGGGCAGCTGCTAAATCCACTGGGGTTTTTGAAATAAATTGACCTAATTAACCTAATTGATCTAATTGACCTAAATAATTCCCGATTCCCAATGTCCCAATTTTTAGTTATTGGAATTTGGTGCTTGATTAAAAATTAGGTTAATTAGAAATTAGAAATTTTATTTGGCTTCCGGCGATGCATCCTTAGGTAGCTCTATCTTCGGGCTGATTAAAGTCGCCGGCGGTGATGGAAGATTTAATGTTCCCGGTTTTGTTTCACCATCTTCCGCAGCCGTTTTTTCTTCCGGTAATTTTAACTTGAATTCTTCCAGTTCTTTTTGCGCCTTTTCATAATCGGCTTTATTGAGTTTTGGATCCAAAAGATTCAAAACATTTTGCATCGCATTGACGGCCTGAGGGTAATTTTCTTTTTGAAAATTAGCCCAGGCATAATTGTAATTGGCGTTTGGCCAATCGGGTTTTAAAGAGACAGCTTGTTCAAAAAACTTCAGGGCATCGTCATATTTTGTTAATGAATAGTAAACTCCACCCAAGCCCACTCTATATATTGGATTTTGCGGGTCGGCTAAAATAGCTCTTTGATAGGCGGAGATTGTCCAGACATCGGCGCCTTTGGCGGCACCAATAATATTCAAATAGATTGCGGCCAGATTTTGCCAACCGTCGGCTCTTTGGGGATTTAAAGAAACAACTGCTTTTCCTTCGGCAATCCCAGCCTGAATTGCTTGAGTAATGGTTTGGCGATCCTGCTCGGTAATTTTTTTAGGGTCTTTCTGGGCTAAATTATTAGCGACTAAAAGATTGGTCTGGGCAAAACTGCTTCGAAATCTTTCAATGTATGGATTTAAAATTATTGCTTGTTTTTGACTGTCATAAACTTTTTTTAAATTATTTTCGCTGATGCCGTTGATAGATTGTTTGAAATAATATTCAGAGACGTAAGAACGGCCTAAGAAATAACCGGCACCGGCGATTAAAAGAAAAGAAACAACGGCGGTGCCAAGGTAGATAGGAGCGAGATTTTTTAGGTCGATCTCTGTAGGGGCATTGCGTGCAATGCCCGTACCTCCAGATACGTGATCAACCCCGTCTGTACGGGATAATTGGGCCAACATGACAAAAAACAAAAACCAGATGATTAGAGAAGGAGGAAAAACGAATAAACAAATAATCAAATAAACAAATAAACAAATAATCTGTAGGGGCGATCCCTTGTGGTCGCCCTTTACTAATGATTTAAAAACATTAAAAATCAACAGTCCAAAAGCGAACAAGCCAAAAATTCCGGTTTCGGTAAGAATCTGTAAAATAGCCGAACGGGAAACGGTAAAAGCATTAATCTGCCAGAGAGAAGATTGATTGTAGGCCAAATCTTTGACACGGGTAAAGATTGAGGAAAAATTATCTAAGCCAACACCGACTAAAGCCGTCTGAGGATTTTTTAAAATCTCAAGAGCGGCAAACCAGGAAAGGCGGAAAGGAGGTAGTTGTAGAGACGGGGCATGCCCCGTCTGTACTTTTATAAGCGAATAGACGGTGAGGGAGAGAGCGAGCAAATTTAGAATTAAGAATGAAGAATTAAGAATTAATTTTTTTGTAGGGGTTTGATTTATCAAACCCTTTTTCAATAAATTAACAACAGCAATAACAACAAAAAATCCCAAGAATATAGCCAGATCAAGTTGTGAGCCGACCGGGGTAAACTCAGGATTTTTGAGAAAGGCGAGATTTTGGGGAAGGGCAATGTTTTTGAGGGGCTGGAAGAAAAAGACAATCGTTAAAACAGAGAGAAATACAGATAACACAGATAAGACTTTTATATAAGGTCCGACCTCATCAGATGAGGACGGACCTTTATGCTGGCGGGAGAGATAAAAATACAGAATCGCCAAGGAGACCATCATCACCAGTCCGAAGCTTGGGTTTAGCAAGGCCTGGACTTTGTTGGGTGAAGAAAAGAGAACAGATAAGGAAACGGCCGTTAAGAAAAGCAAAATCAGATTGTCAAACGGACGTTTTTGCCAGGAAAGTTTTTTAGAAAATAGAAAATGGAGAGTGGAAATTAGAATCAGCAATAAAGCGCCAAAACCAAACAAGTAAAGTTTGTTGGTAATAAAAAATTCTTGGGTAATATTAAGAAAGAAAAA
>JBBTSP010000026.1:0-1623 GCA_038064655.1 Patescibacteria group bacterium
TTTGGATCTTGGCAAAGGAGCGGGATTACATGTGACGGTTGCCAAATGGGTATTGCCCAATGGTGATTGGATCAACAGTAAAGGAATCGAGCCGAATGTTAAAATAGAAAATGAAATCAAAGAAGGAAATACGATCACTCAAGATGCTGATAAACAACTTGAGAAAGCAATAGAAATTTTACTTCGATAAAAAATTGTATATCATTCGATAATAATTTACTCTTACAATAATCTAAACATATACTTTTGTAGGTTATCCTTCGACTTCGCTCAGGACAGGTAAGCGGTTGACAAGACTATATAGTGTTTTATGATTGAATAATTATTAATTATTTGTTTAAATTAAAACCTATGATCACTTATGAGGATGTGAAAAAATTAGAAAGGAAGTTTGCTACGAAAGACGATTTAATTGATTTTAAAGATAGTATATTAAGTGAGATTATAAAACTTCGCGAAGACATTACTATAATTATTGGTTATCGTGATATGGTTGAAGACTACGATCAACGAATTGAAAAGCTCGAAATCGTTGTTTATCACTGATTTTGTGATAACAAACAACGCATCCGCCAATCGGCGGGATTTTTTTATTATAAATTTTGTATAATCATCAATATGAACAATCAAAAAATTACACCACAGATCTTAAAAGGCTTCAGAGATTTTTTACCAGAAGAAAAAAGAAAGCGCGATTATGTTTTAAAAAAAATAATTGAAGTATTTGAACTGTTCGGTTTTGAACCATTGGAAACACCAACATTAGAATATGCCACTCTTCTATTGGGAAAATATGGAAAAGAAGCTGATAAATTAGTTTATTCATTCAAAGATAGAGGGGATAGAGAAGTTGCCTTAAGATACGATCAAACGGTCCCTTCGGCCCGAGTCCTTTCACAGTATCAAAATGTTCTTCCAAAATATTTTAGGAGATATCAAATCCAAAATGTTTTTAGGGCTGACAAACCTCAACAAGGCCGTTTTCGTGAATTTACCCAGTGTGATATTGACATTTTCAATTCAACTTCATCAATTGCCGATGCAGAAATAATTGCTGCTACTTATTTTGCTTTTAAAAACGTTGGGTATCCTAAAATCAAAATATTAATTAATGATCGTCAAATACTTTTTGAAATATTAAAATCTTTTACAAATTCTGAAATAGATATATTTTCTATAATCCAATCTATTGATAAAATAGATAAAAGCGGAACAGAAAAAGTGCAAAAAGAACTTGTTGATAAAGGTATTGAATCAAAAGAAAAAGCAAGAAATGCTATTAATTCACTTGTAAATACAAAAATTTCTTCATCACTTCAACAAATTATTGATTTTTCTATCAAGCTTGGAGTTCCTAAGGAAGTTATTGAGTTTAAACCAGTATTGGCAAGGGGATTAGATTATTATACGGGAATGATTTTTGAAGTATCGTTACCAGGTTATAATGTTGGTTCTTGTGGTGGAGGTGGTCGTTATGATAAGTTAATCGGTCAACTTAGTGGAAATGAAATTCCTGCGGTTGGAATCGCTTTTGGTTTTGATCGAATGGTTGAAGCTGCCGGATACTTCGGTATTATTTCTAACAAAAACCAATCTAATCAAGTATTAGTGACTGTTTTTAAT
>JBBTSP010000026.1:1633-2005 GCA_038064655.1 Patescibacteria group bacterium
GGGTAATTCTTTAAATATAGCTTGTGAATTAAGGAAAAATAAAATAACAACGGAGGTTTATCCAGCTGAAGAAAAAATTGACAAACAATTAAAGTATGCCAATAAGAAAAATATTCCCTATGTCATAATTATTGGACCGGAGGAAGTAGCAAGCGGGAAGGTTGTTTTGAAAAATATGAAGACGGGAGAACAGTTTAAATTAAATAAAGAAGAATTATTAAAATTTCTAATTTCTAATTGATCTAATTGACCTAAAAAATACTCAAATCTCAATATTTTAATTGGGATTTATTTAGATCAATTAGAAATTAGGTTAATTAGGTCAATTTAATTTATGCAAATAAATCCCAACATCGCCATCATCGAAGCCCT
>JBBTSP010000027.1:0-1774 GCA_038064655.1 Patescibacteria group bacterium
ATTATAAATATTATATTTCTTTTGTTTTTCATATTAAAATGTCGGCACGGCCGTGTATTTAATTTTATTGTAATAATAGCCGGCTGGTTGTGTGCCGCCAATAGCGATCCGGTAACAAGCATAGACGGAGGAGGCACTGACCGGACCGGTATTGGACATAATCTCGGCACTGGTATCAGAGCGGACTTCCGGAGCTTCCTGGTCAGCCGGGGTTTTTGAAGAAAAAGTCCGGCTCGATTCGTTATAGAGAAATTTAGCGTCGGTGTTTGTTACATTAGCCAAAGAATAACCAAGTCCTACGTAGGTGGCCATATCAGTCCAATCGGCCGAAGTTGTATGACTGCAGGCGCTGGCGCCGCAAAGAGTGTCACGGATACATTTTCCGGCGCTAAAAGTAAACTCTCCGACCGATGGAGTGGCCCCGGTACAGGTATTGCCGTCTTTCCCCATCTGATCATTTTCCTCAATATAGACTTTATAACCGGAAACAGCATTAGTGGAGACAGTCAGCTGTTGAGCGGCGTTATGAGTAGCGACCGCATAAGTTGATGAGATCGTTCCCCAAGGAATAGAGTAGACAGTCGAGTCAGGAGAAGAAGAGGTGCGAGTGATACCGCAGACAGAAATATCAGTCGTCACGGCCGCGACCGCAAAAGACAAAGTCTCATCAACAGTGGCCGAAACAAACACACCTTCAACCGGAGCGACTTTAACATCGCTGTTATCAAGAGTGGCATCCGATCCATCACGGGTTTTAATATTAATTTCATAGACATCGGAGGCTCCTTGGGTATGAGAGGTATTAACGGGTGCCGGATTGATCACTCCGGGAGAAGAGTCGATCGTGACGGTGATGGCAGAGCTTGCGGCACAAGCTGTAGTTTGCCGGTCAATTCTAATTGTATGATCAGTCGAACCGGTGCCGCAGGTGATAATCTCGGTGGCAACCCAGTTAGCATCGGTACAGCCGGTAACGCTGATATCTGCCGCGGCAACAGTTGACAAGTCAAAACCATTATCAGCCAAAGTACTAGTATCAGGAAAACCATCGCAGGTTTTATTGGCCGTTTGAATGGCCGGTATAGTGATTAAAATATCGCCGTTTAACGGAACTTGATTGACAGTGGTAAAGGCAATCGTCAAACTTCCCGATTGAGTGGCAATGACAAAATCATTGGCACTCAGTGCAGTAGCACCAAGCGGAGTGGCAATATTAAATGTCGTTGTGCTTGGAATACTGGCAATAGTATAGGTCGCCTGACTATAACATCCGTCAAGTAACGAGCCGGAAAAGCAGACGGTATCTTTTGGAAATAGATGATTGGTATCATTATCAGCATTACCTGAACCGTCAATAGTAATAATTGATGAGTTAGCCGCTCCAGTCGTTACTCCCCCCCGGTAAGACAGTCTTGAGTTACTTAAAGTGGCTGAGGCCGAAGTTAAATTAGCCGAATCAAGTTTAGAGGTGAACTTAGGAACTGTATATAGGTATATTATAATAGCCGGTAAAAAAACTACCGAAAGGATAATTACTCGATATAAGTATTTTCTCATTATAAATATAACAATAGGGATAATGGTATATTTTGTCAAGGGCAATTTTCGTTCTTCTTCTTCTTCTTCTTCTTCTGTGGCGCTATTTTAAAATTTGAAATTAGTTGTTGGAAAATCGAAAATCGTAATAGAAGATAGAAATTGGAAATGAGATATTTTTTCTATTTTCTATTTTCAAGTTTCTATTACTAATTTCTAATCACTAACAACTATTTTC
>JBBTSP010000028.1:0-9780 GCA_038064655.1 Patescibacteria group bacterium
AACAAATTAAAAGTTAAAAATGAAAAGTTAAAAGTTAAAACAATTTTAACTTCGCCAAAGGGAAAGGTTTTTGATCAAAAGAAAGCGCAGGAATATTCACAATTAGATTATCTAATAATCATTGCTGGACATTACGAGGATGTTGATGCTCGGGTTTTAGATTATGTTGATGAAGAAATATCAATGGGAGATTTTATTCTTACTGGTGGAGAGATCCCGGCTTCGGCAATAGTTGATTCTGTTGTCCGTCTGATTCCGGGAGTTTTAAAGAAAGATCAAGCAATAATAAATGAAAGTTTTAATATCAATGATAAAAAGATTTTAGAATATCCCCAATATACAAGACCTGAAGAATTCATGGGTAAAAAAGTCCCTAAAATTCTTTTAAAAGGGGATCATAAAAAAATTGAAAAATGGCAATCGGAAAAAGCCCTTGAGGAAACGAAAAAAACACGGCCGGATCTACTTGACCCCAATAAATAAATAGTTTAAAATCTAACTATTACCAATTGAATAATAGATTGATATGAAAGCAATCAAATTAGAATTAAAAAAGTTTTCCGATACGATTTTATCAATGAAAGGTATTTCCAAGAAGACAGTTGAAGAGCATTTAAAACTTTATCAGGGTTATGTTAACAAATATAATGAGATTCAGGAAAAATTATCTGCTTTAAAAGATGATGATTATGCAAAAGCGAATCAGGTTTTTTCTACAATAAGAGAATTAAAAGTTGAGCTTTCTTTTGCCTGGGGTGGGGTAATAAATCACGAAATATATTTTTCCCATCTGGGAGGTAAAGGTGGCCAGGTACCAGACGGCACATGGTTGAAGCAAATAGAAAAAGACTTTGGTTCATTTGATTCTTTTAAAAAAGATTTAAAAGCAACCGGTTTATCAGCTCGCGGCTGGGTATTTACAGGATGGAATAAGCGAGAAGGCAGATTATTTAATTACCTTTCCGACTCACAAAATACTTATATGATGTGGGGTATTAAACCAATTATGGCTCTTGATACATATGAACACGCTTATTTTATTGATTTTGGTGTCAATAGAGGAAATTATATAGATGCTTTTTTTGAAAATCTGGACTGGCCATCAGTTGAAAAAAGATTTGAAAAAGTAATTTCTTGTTGCCATGGTCAATGATATAATTGACCTATGGTAAGAACTCGAGCGGCAATATCACCTACAGGTTATCCTCATATTGGGACTATTTATCAAGCCCTTTTTGATTATGTTTTTGCACATAGACATAAAGGTAAATTTATTGTCAGAATCGAAGATACTGATAAAGAAAGAACAGTTGCCGATGCCGAAGAAAAAGTATTTATGGCTCTTGATTGGTTTGGATTAATTGAGGACGAAAGTGTCAGAAAAGAAGGTCCTTATAAGCCATATCGTCAGTCTGATAGATTAGATATTTATAAAAAGTACGCAGATGATTTAATTAATAAAAACAAAGCTTATTATTGTTTTTGTTCGAAAGAAAGATTGGACAAACTAAGACAAGAACTTCAAAAAAAAGACAAAGTCCCCATGTATGATAAACATTGTTTAAAATTGACTAAAGAAGAAATTAAACAAAAATTAGCAAAAAATGAATCTTATGTGATCAGATTAAATGTCCCGAATAATATTCAAATTAAAATAAAAGATGAATTAAGAGGAGAAATTACTTTTGAATCAAATTCAGTCGACGATCAAGTACTTATGAAATCGGACGGCTACCCTACTTATTTTTTGGCAGTGGTTGTTGATGATCATTTAATGGAAATAACCCATATGGTTCGCGGTGAAGAATGGTTGACTTCTTCAGCAAAGATCGTTCTTCTTTATGAATATTTTGGTTGGAAAAAGCCAATATTTGTTCATACGCCAATCATCAGAAATCCAGATCGATCTAAATTTTCCAAAAGACAAGGTCATACGAGCGTTTCATGGTATCAAGAGCAGGGTTTTCTTCCTGAGGTAATTCTTAATTATTTATCATTAATGGGTTGGAGTCACCCTGATGGTAAAGAGATTTTTTCATTAGACGAATTTATTAAATTATTTGATTTTAAAGACATTAAACCAATTGGGCCTGTTTTTGATTTAATAAAACTGGAGTGGATGAATGGAATTTATTTGAGGAACATGGAGAATGAAGATTTAAGATTTAAGATTTATGAATTTTATAAAAAACAATTACCAGAAAATATTGTTGAGAAAACAACCCCATTGATTAAAGAGAGAATCAAAAAATTATCCGATTATTTACCGTTGTGCGAATTTTTTTTCAAAGCTCCTGAAAAGTTTGAAGTTGATTTGGCAAGTAAGAAAGATTTTTTTAGAAAAGTCCACGCAGAATTGGAAAAAGTGACCGATTGGAAAGCGTTGACAATCGGAGATTCACTGGTTAATCTGGCAAAAAAATTAGAAATAAAAAATTCCCAGTTTTTTATGGACATGAGAATTGTTATTACTGGGAAAAAAATTTCCCCGCCGTTAAACGAGTCGATGGAGATATTAGGAAAAGAAGAATGTCTTAAAAGATTAAGTATTTGAGAGATGTCATCCCCGTGAAGACGGGGATCCAGTCTATAAACACATCTTTTAAAATGTATATTTAGTTTGGATTCCCGCCTACGCGGGAATGACAAACATAAAACGATATATGAAAGCAGAAGATTTACAAAAATATAAAAAAGTTCAAACAATTGCCAAAGAGACGATCGAATCCTTAAAATCTTTCATTAAAGAGGGAATGTCTGAAAAAGAAATATTTCAGGAAGCAGAAAAAATCATGGAGCAAAAAGGCATTAACTCATACTGGTATTATGATGCTGGAGCTATGGTTTTTGTTGGGAAAAGAACTACGATTTCAATGTCGGGCAAAAACTATAAACCAACCGATTTAAAAGTACAGTCAGAAGATTTGGTGACAGTTGATCTTGCTCCCGAGATTAACGGATTTTGGGGTGATTTTGCCAGGTCGTTTGTTGTTGTTAATGAAATAGTCGGGGATGAAAATATGTCGAAAATTCCGGAAATCACTGAGGGTATCAAAACAGAAGCAATTGTTCACGAAAAATTTAAAAATACCATAAAAGAAGATATGAGCCTTCAAGAAGCATACACAAAAATGAATTTGTTTATTGATGAACTTGGATTTGAAAATTTAGACTTCAAAAAAAATCTTGGCCATTCAATTGAAAAAAATATAGACGACAGAAAATATATTGAAGCAGGCAATAAAATCAAATTTAAGGAAATAGATTTATTTACTTTTGAACCACATTTAAAAAAGAAAAATGGATATTACGGCGTTAGACTGGAAAACATTTATTATTTTGACAAAGGAATAGTCCAAACATTATAAAGTATAATTAAAAACATGAAAGGTAAACTAACATATAAAAAATCCGGTGTTAATTATAAGACAATAGACTATTTAAAAAGAATAGCCCAGGCATCTGGAGAAAAAACTGTTAATAATCTTACCTTAAATTATAAAGAAGTCAGCCAAAGCCGGGGAGAATCGGCTCATGTGGTTAACGCCGGAGAATATTATTTCGCCTCAGTTATTGAAGGACTGGGAACAAAAAGTTTAGTAGCAGATGAAATGTATAAATTAACAGGAAAAACTTATTATGACAGTTTGGCTTACGATACGGTGGCAATGATTGTCAATGATCTGATAACAGTTGGAGCAAAACCTTTAACTGTAATGGCCTATTGGGCAGCCGGTTCTTCGGACTGGTTTAAAGATAAAAAGCGGATCGATGATTTGGTAACCGGTTGGACAAAAGCAAGTAATGATTCCGGCGTTGTTTGGGGCGGAGGTGAAACTCCGGTTCTTTCCGAAATAATTAACAAAGATGCAATTGATTTGGCGGGCAGCTGTTTTGGAATTATTAATCCGAAAAAGAATTTGTGTTTGGGAGAAAAACTTCAGACTGGTGACAGAATAATTTTATTTGAAAGTAGCGGGGTTCATGCCAATGGTTTAACTTTGGCAAGAAAAATTGCCGAAAGTTTACCGAAAGGTTATTTGACTAAAATCGATGAAGAAAAAACTTATGGAGAAGCCTTATTGATCCCAACAGTAATTTATGCAAAATTAATTGAAGATTTATTAAAAAACAATATAGATATACATTATATGGTTAATATTACTGGTCACGGTTGGAGAAAATTAATGAGACACAAAAAAGATTTAACTTATCGAATTACCGATCTACCTCCAGTTCCGGAGATCTTGAAATTTATTGTCAAACAAGGAAAATTAGATGATAAAGAGGCTTATGGAAATTTAAATATGGGGGCTGGTTTTGCAATTTTTGTTCCCGCCAAAGAAGTCAGTCAAGTTTTAAATATGACCAAAAAACTTGAGGTTAAAGCTTACAATGCTGGTGTCGTTGAAATGGGGGAAAAGAAAGTCATCATCGAACCAAAAAACATCATCTTCGAAAAACAAAGTCTACAAGTTAGAGTTTAATTATCGCTTTAAGCCAAGCCGATACACAACCGCCGCGGTTATGTAACGGGTAGTTGGGATAAGCCGTGTACAACTGCGTCAGTTGTATGAGGCTAAATTATCAAAAATATTTCTTAAGATTCTTCTTTATCCTCTCCTCAATCGGATACTCGAAAGCTTTGAACTTTTTGCCGGTGAGTTTTTCGTAAACTCCGATGTAACGTTGGGCGACGGCGACGATAAGTTCTTTAGCCATTGGGGGAGGCGGGCCATCACCTCGGTAACCCCGCTTAACGTACCATAAACGCAAAAATTCTTTATCAAAGTTTTCCGGCTCCAACCCTTTATTAAATAAGGTCTTATAAGTTTTAGCGATCCAGAAACGGGAAGAATCAGGAGTGTGGATTTCGTCAATCAAAGTCAGTTTACCGTTATACAGTCCAAACTCATATTTTGTATCAACAAGAATCAAACCCTTGGAAAGGCAGAGTTTTGTTCCAAATTTAAATAAAGCCAAAGCGGCCTTTTCCATCTGTTTATACAATTTTTCGTTGACAATTTTTTTGGAAATAATTTGTTCACGGGTCAATCTTTCATCGTGACCCTTGGCGCCAACCAATGGGTGAGTGGTTGGGGTAATAACCGGTTCTTCCAATTTTTGATTTTTCTTCAATCCCTCTGGGAATTTCAGTCCGTAAATTGTTCTTTCACCTTTTTCATAAGACCCCCAGATGGAAGTATTAGTGACACCGGAAATATATCCCCGGACAATCATCTCAACTTGAATTGGTTCACAATTTTTTGTCACTGAAACATTCTCGTCAGGAACGTCTAAAAGATGATTATCAACGATGTGTTTGGTTTTCTTAAACCAAAAAGCGGACAGTTGATTTAAGACGGCTCCTTTAAAAGGAATATTGCCCAAAATGACATCAAAAGCCGATTGGCGATCGGTTGTGATTAAAATTCTTTTTTTATCTTTAAAATAAATATCACGGACTTTTCCCTGAAGTTTTTTACCAAGGGGAAGATGAATACTTTTCAAAACTTTTAGAATGGACTTAAGAATTATTTTTTCTGAAACCATATTTATTTTTTAAGAATTTGTAAATATTTTTCTACCCCAAGGTTTTTTAATTTTTCAGTTTTTTCCAAAACGGAATCTTTTTGTTTTGTTCTAAAAATATTTAACTTTTCCGCCAATCCTTTATCACTGGTTGCCAGTATTTGGATTGCCAGTAAAGCCGCGTTTTTAGCGCCATTAATTCCAACCGTTGCAACCGGGATTCCAGGCGGCATTTGGACAATTGAAAGCAACGAATCCAAACCGTCTAAAGATTTAGTTTTAATCGGGACACCGATGACCGGTAGCGGGAACATAGCAGCAATGACCCCAGGGAGATGAGCGGCCCCGCCAGCTCCGGCAATAATTATCTTTATTCCTTTTTCAATTGCAGCCATTGCGTATTCTCGAGTGGCTTCAAAAGTTCGGTGTGCAGATAAAACAAGGACTTCATTCTCAACACCAAAATCATTTAAAACATCAAGAGCCTCTTTCATGATCGGTAAATCGGAATCACTACCCATGATGACGGAAATGGTAATATTATTCATACATAAATTTATAAATAATAATTTTAGTCTGGATTCCCGCCTACGCGGGAATGACACGAATCAACTTGGCTAACTTTCTCGCGCGTTCAGGTGCGTTACCAATATGATTTTCAACTTCCATTAATTTTTCCAATTTATCTTTATTTAAATATTTACTAACCAATTTATCGTCCAATAATAATTGCATCATGGGATTTTTTTTACCGTTTTGGATATCGGTCCAAGCAATCATCGAATTAATTCTTAAAGCTTCATGCATTTCTTGGCGGTCAGCTCCATTTCTTACTGTTTCCAAAATGATCGATTCGGAGGCGGCAAATGAGGCATACTGTCGTAAATTAAAGCTAATTCTTTCTTTGTTAATAACCAGGCCGCTGATAATTTTTTCGGCGGTCATCAAAATTTGATCTGTTGTTAAAAAAGCTTCGGCAATAACAATTCGTTTGTTGGCAGAGTCGTCAAGAGTTCGTTCAAAATAAGAAAACGAAGCATTTTCAGAAGCTACCGGTGGAAGAGTAGCAACGAAACGGGCCAAAGAACAAATATTCTCACTGCTAATGGGATTTTTTTTGAAAGGCATCGCTGAACTTCCAACCTGTTTTTTCCCAAACGGCTCAGACCATTCGCCGTAAAGTGGCGATTGAAGAATTCGCAAGTCTCCGGCAAATTTTGCGAGAGCCGAAGTAACCATTACTAAACAATTCAAAACTATAAAATCATAAAGACGGGGGTAGACTTGTCCTGTTATCAAAGCGGCATTAATTCCCAAATTTTTCATGACTTTTGTTTCCAACTGATCGACTGTCATAGTTTTATTTTTAAGAAGTTCTTGATAACTGGCCGCAGTTCCAACCGCTCCTTTCATTCCTTTTCCTTTTATGGTTTTTTTGACGAATTGAATAGATTCATAAGCGGTTAATAAATCCTGGGCGTAAAAAGCCAGACGGTAACCAACGGTCGTTGGTTCAGCCGGTTGAAGATGTGTATATCCCAAGCAGGGAAAATCAGCATATTCTTCAATTTTATCGGCAAGCAAATTTAAAATAACAATAACTTTTTTTTCAACGATTTCCAAAACCTCATAAATTCTTATCATATCGGCGTTATCAACGATGTCCATACTGGTTGCTCCCAGATGAATTTTTCCCCCGCCGACTTTTGCAATTTCTGCAAATTCTTTGATGGCCGCCACAACATCATGCTTGGTATCGCGTTCTAATTCAAAAATTTTATCTATGTCAATATTTTTTTCATTTTTTTTCAAATCCTCCAACTCTTCTTTGCTAACCAAACCAGCTTGATGTTGAGCTTCAGCCAGGGCAACCCAAATTTTTCGCCATAGTTCATATTTGTGCTTTTCACTAAAAATTTTTCTCATCTCATCGGATCCGTAGCGCCAAGTAAGGGGAGATAGATAGGTGGAGAAATCAAAGTTTTTCATAAAACTTACGTTAATATTTTATCAAAATTTTTTAATTTTATCGCCTCTTTTATTTCCATAGCCACTCTTTGACCAACAGAAATAGATTGTCCGTAAAGATAGTTACTATAAGGAGTGGCAGATATTCCAGGTGATCCGGGCATGCGGGGAGAAATATCAATAACAATGATATCTTTTTTGGGTGGGCCGGCCGTAATAATACTTTGTAAAGCAAACGGTCCGATGATTCCTGGGGAAAATAATTTTTGACTAGCTTTCACAAATTTTTCTCCCAACTCAAATGTTTTTTCCAACATTGATTCAAGGACAGTGACGGCAATATGGCCGGCTTCTTCATATTTAATATTAATTTTTTTGGAAACTTCATTTTGATATGCCGCAGGAATTTTAAGTAAGCCTTCGATATTGGTTTGCCGGCGCATGTCAGTCCCCAATAATTCCAGTCGATCAGAAATAGGGGAGTAAAAAAAGTTGAAATTCACTTGAACACCAACAATAAACTCTTCAATGACCGCCTGTTTTAATTGTTCTTCAGTGAAAACGCCTTGCTTTAATTTTTCATCAACTTGTTTTTTATAATCTTGATAATTTTCCGCTAAGAAGAAAGCTCTTTCAAAATTACGTGTTTTTTCTTGAACTTTAACCAAACATAAACGGTCAATATCTTTTGGATCCTTAAACTGTTTTGGATATTTAATGCCCGATTTTTCTAATAAATAATACTGATTTTCGGCCCGGCCCCGTTCTTCAATTTTAAGAAGTTGGCGGTTGCCAAACATAGGAATATTAAAATCATTCTCAATCGCCTCATAGTTAAAATTCAAATAAGCCTCAAAGGAGCGGTTTGGAACGAAAATACAATTTTTTTCCAATAATTGTTTTTGAACTCCAGGCTTGAGTAGATCAGAGAATTTACTTAGAGTTAAGGTTTCATCAACACAGCCAAGTTTTCCATCAGTTTTATAATATTTTTCGTAAGTTTTTTCCCGACCGATTTCTGTGATAACTAAAGTAGAAAAACCTTCATTTTTGGCTCCCCGGCAAACGTCAAGGGCACTATGAGAGCCAAGGGTTGAAATGGTTAATTTTTTTAAGTTATATTGTTTTAGTGTTGATGAAATATTCATAATTTGTTAAAAGCGAAGATACCTATTTTTGAGACTATCGCCAGGGGCCCCTTTGGGGTGTGGCGGTCGAAAAAATATGGTATCAAGCTTTTAATCTAATACTAAATTTAACTTATTTTCTTTAATTGCATTTTTAATTTCTCTGGCAATTCTCCGTCCCGTGCTCATTGGTTCATTATAAAGTAAATCCGCGTATGGCGAACCCTCTATAAAAAGATTGGTCCCGGCCACAATCCGGGCTGAAATTTCAATCACATAAAATTTTTGATCAGGAGTAATAATTGTTTCCAGGCAAAAAGGACCAAACAATCCCTGAGGGCTGATTAATTCCTGGGATTTTTTGACAACTTTTTCTCCCATCGCGTAAGCTTCCGGTAGCATTGACTCTCTTAAAACCAAAGGGCTGTTTCCGACGACGACATAACTTGGATCAACATTAAATGGAATTCTTCCCAAAGCATCAACATTGGTTTCGTATCGTCTGTCCATACTCATAATCTCCAATTTTTTTGTCAACGGAGAATAAAAATAATGGATATAAAGGGGAACACCGATAATATATTGTTGAATAATAAATTGCTTATCTTTAAAATGTTTAATTTTTTTAACCAAATCTTCATGGTTATTAATGAGAAAATAACCTTTACCGCCGGCTGCACCAAAAGATTTTATAATGACAGGAAATTTCACATCTTTAATATTTTTAAATTCTTCTGGAATATTTATTCCGGCTTTTCTCAACCATTCTCCCTGTTTAATCCTGTCAAATTCAAAGTCAAGAACTTTTTTATTGCCAAAATATGGCAAGGTCATTTTTTTATTGGTTTCCATTCCCAGATAGGCAACGAAAGATCCGTGAGGAATTACAATGATTTTTTTATCAATAAGTTTTTTTTCAATTACGGGAAATTCGGAAAAAGCATTAACGCCAATAATCTCATCAATAAAAGGAAATCTTTTGTAAAAATTAACTTGTTTATTAAGAGCGATTACTAGGGTTTTAAATCCTTCATCATGAGCACCCTTTAAAATTTGCAGTGCCGAATGACTGCCGAGAGTAGCAATAGTATATTGATTATTTATCATAACTTAAATTAGTTTACCCCATTTTTAAAAATTTGTATCCCCGGCC
>JBBTSP010000029.1:0-3980 GCA_038064655.1 Patescibacteria group bacterium
AAAACGGAGTTTGGTATTACAACGATTCAGAAGATTATAAATATGTACCTGGAAAACTAGATAAAAATTGGGGAAAGATTGAGGAAGTTTTAAGAGAGTAGAAAAAAAATAATTTTATGAACGATACTGTTATGTATTTAATTCAGATTTTACAAAAATACCAAGCAAGAGATTTGACTAATTATTCTGTTTCAATTTCTCACTTGAAAGCAACACTTCAAGCATGGGCGAGTTCTTGTTTTATTGAAATAATAAATTCTGGATCGAGGGCAAAAGGTACCGCAATATCATTGGCTTCCGATGTTGACTATCTAATATCCTTAACTAATGGATGTAATCAAGCCAATGGTGGATTAGAATTTACTTTTGATCAGCTTTATCAACACTTAATAGACAAAGGTTATCAAAATGTTAGAAAACAAAATGTATCTTCTAGAATTACTTTAAATAATCTTGAAATAGATATTACACCAGCAACGAAGCAACCTGGAAATACTAACGATCACAGTATTTGGAAATCTAAAAATAATACTTGGCAAAAAACTAATATTCAAAAACATATAACAGATATTTCTCAGTCTGGAAGAACAAATGAAATTAAACTTTTTAAAATTTGGCGAGAATTGAATGGATTAGATTTTCCTTCAATTTATCTTGAATACTTAATAATAAGCAATATATTACTCGGTAAATCAAATGATATAAATAATCTGGCAGATAATACTACTTATACCTTAACTGAATTAGCAAGAGATATTGGAAATCCATTGGATGCAAGAGTTATAGATCCTGCAAATACATCGAATGTCCTATCAGATTTATTAAATCAAACTGAGAAAACAAAAATTATAGACGCTGCTAAAATTGCAATTGGTAGTAATTGGAATCAAGTTTTTTACTAATTTAATATGTCTAAAAAAATAAATATTCAAAAATTATTTATAGCACTTGATGAGGAAATGCGATTGAAACTTTCGAGTAAGATTGATGAAATCTATCATCCGACAGCAAAAGGGGACGAATCGGAACTAAACTGGAAAGGTCTATTAAGATCTTATTTACCAGAACGATACACGGTCGATAGCGGGTTTGTTGTTGACCATAAGGGAAATATAAGCGAACAGATTGATATTATTATTTATGACAGACATTTTACACCTTTTATCTTTAGAGGTGAGAATGTTGTTTATATTCCCGCCGAAGGCGTTTATGCGGTCTTTGAAGTTAAACCACATTTTGATAAGAAGAATTATAATTACGCAGTTAAAAAATTAAAAAGCGTAAAGGATCTTTTAAGAACAACTGCAAATTTCACTCATATTTTGGGTAAAGATAAAAAAGAACTATTCAAAATTATTGGTGGAATTTTAACTAAAGAAATAAAAAGTATAAATTATTTTAATAATATTAATACTGATTCTGAATTATCAATAATATTGTCCTTGAATTACGGTATAAAAGTTATAAATGAGACTATAGAAAAACAGGATAAAGAACCTTTGCTGGCTTTTTTTCTATTAAAACTTATTGAAAAATTACGAGCATTAGGATCTGTGCCAGCATTGGAAGTTGATCAGTACTTAGGATTCATCAAAAAATAATATGAATACATTCAAACAATCATCAATCGAGATATTAAAAAAAGCGGAAGAACCTCTTCACTATACAAAAATTACCAAGCTTGCTTTAGAATCTGGAATTTTGGAAACCGAGGGAGCAACACCGGAGGCAACAATGAACGCTCAAATAGTAATGGATATTAAAAATAAAGGAGAAGGATCTGACTTCATACGAACCGCACCTGGTACTTTTGCACTAAACCCAAACAAGAAAGTAATAGAACAAACAGAAAAAATTATTGAAACAGAAAAGGAAGAAGAAGAAAAAATTGTTATTGAAGCAGGATTCATCGGAAAAGGTGGCGAACATTTAGTTTGCAGCGAACTTCTTTTCCGTGGATTTAATGCCAGTATTATGAGCGTTGATGTTGGTGTAGATTTATCAGCAATAAAAGATAATAAGTTTTTTGGTATCCAAGTAAAGACAGCCAGAAAAAATAATTCTGAAATTTATAACTTTCATATTCGCCACAAATCTTTTGAGAGATTTAATCAAGGTAATATCTTTTATATATTAGTTTTAAAAGATATTTTAAAAAATAGTTATTTAATTTTGCCAGCAAATGAAATTGAGAAGAGAATAAAAGAAGGATCAATCTTTACAGTAAATAATAAAACAGGATATGCTTTAAGTATTAAATTTCGTGAGGGAAAATTTTATCTCGGAAATAAAAATCATGAGATGGGATACTTCTTAGATAATTGGAACTTGATTAAATAAGAGCAAATTAAATCACTTTAAATTTAAAAATTTAAAATCCTGTTTGAAGATCAACAACCTATAGTATATAATAAGAACCATGAAAGAAATTTGTGCAAACTGTGTATGGTTTAGACCAGAACCAGCGACTCCAATAAATCCAAATGCTCCGGTAGTAAAAGAGCAAGAGATTAAAAAACGGTCAGTGAAAAAGTCGCTCTTAGGGGGGGCAGTAGGCCTCCAATTTATGGAAAATGTAAAGCAGTTTTTCAAGACGCAGATAATGAAACCCAAGTATATGATTTTGGCACTTTCTCAAACTCAAATTGTTCAGCGACTGATGATTTAGGTTACAAATTATTTAGAGTAGGTTAATTTTAAAAAAATATTATTTAAATATGAGTACCGTTTGTAAAGATTGTTATCAAGAATCAGTTGATGAAATGAGAGGGCAACCATTTTATTTATCTGGAATATCTGGAGACAGTTCCGAAGCAACACCACGTGCTTGCTTTTTCCATGTTTGTGGAATAGGAGTAATATCTGCTTTAAATACGTTGCGAGAAAATAGAAGCTCCGATGAAGAACTTTTACCTTTTGGTAGCGAACATAAACCTTTTCTTGATGGCGGTATCAAAGGAAGATTTGTTGTTAATAAACCAACTGAAGATGGATTTCAAAGAGGAGACGTTTTGATGTTAATGCGTGGCCAAAGAATAAAGCTCACCAACATTTTTACTTATAAACCACCTAGATAATTTCAAGTTATTTTTTCCAAACCCCCATCCTCAATTGCTTTGCTTCCTTTTCCGCACTCAACAATTCATCCTGATATTTTATCTTGGCTCTTTTCTCATAAAGAACAACTCGAGCAAGTCCATTTCTAACCAACTCAATATTTAGATTAGTTCCACCAATAAATAAATAGCCTAATTCTCTTCCAAACTTATCAACCTTGTAATTCACTTCCTGCTCAAAAGTGATTTCTTTTCCTAAGACTAAATTTTCAGTAAAAGCTTTTGCTTCTTCAAAAGATGGTTCTTTAACTTCTGGAGCATTAACACCATAAAGTCTGAATGTTTTTCCGTTGGAAAGTTTGAAAGTATCTCCATCGGAAACTTCAACTACTGACAGATTTTGATTTGAGGAAATCGTTGGAACTGGGGGATATGAGGAAGACTTGGATTTTTGTTTTTCATAGTAACTGCCACCAAAAAAAGATATAAGCACAAGAACGAAAACTACAATATAAGATAAGGATTTGTTTTTCATTTATCTTTAGCATCTCGAATAATAATCCTTTTCCCTTTCTCATCTAACTCAAACTCTAGGTTTTGATTTTGTCTCCACCCTAAGGCTTTCAAGAATTCACGAGGGATAGTTATAACTTTTGAATATTTACCTGATGAAGTAATCTTACGGATAATTTTCATAAGATACTTTTATTTTACACCTACCCAAATTAAGAATTCAACTAGACCGGTCGGACTACTAACTAAAAATCAAAATAAAGATTAACCGACCGGAACACACAAGCGGTTAACAAACAAGTTCCCCCTCTCGTCTTGCCGGAAGAAGAGAGGGAGGCAGAGAGTGAGAAGATCATAATTGGTCGATCTGATTATGCCGCTCGATTGCGGGGTTTCCTACCCGCAATGGAG
>JBBTSP010000030.1:0-5216 GCA_038064655.1 Patescibacteria group bacterium
TTGTCTCTCCTATTTTTATAATTAATCCCTTATCAGCAAGTTTTTTCAAATCATACCTTAAAGTCCGCTCTGGCACCTTTAAAAACCTTCGCCGAATGTTATCAAAAGAAACCGTTTTATGTTCTTTGATAATTAAATATATTTCTTCCTGCCGTGGCGGAAGCAATGATTCTTTTCCACTTTGAGCCGACTCGATTTGTTTTTTTAATTCTTCAGATTCCTTTAGAAATGAATTTAACATAAAAATTAAATAGTCTTCCGTATTTTTAAATCCTTGATCTAAATAATAATAGTAGTCGCTTTTATTCTCATCAAGATATTTTTCAAACGAAATTAAAAAGCCTTCACCATAATTTTTTGCTTTCAAGATTGAAAAAATAAGTAGTCGCCCAACCCGTCCATTTCCATCGACGAACGGATGAATTTTTTCAAATACCAAATGCGAAACCAAAGCGCAGATTAAAGGAAATTTTTCAATATTTGAATTTATGTATTTTATTAATTGATTAATCAAACTATTTATTTGTGTTGGCGGTGGAGAAAGATAAACGGCAACTCCATCTTGATTAAAAATGGCTCCCATTTCGTGTCTGAAGCTTTTTGTTTTTTCCGGTTCTCCTGACATCACCATTGAATGAAGATCATAGATAAATTTCTTTGTTATTTTAAAATTATTTTTTATTGTTTTTTCTAGAAATTTATTGGCTTTTAAAATATTAAAAATCTCTTTATTTTTTTCCTGATTACTTTCGCTTTTATTAAGTGTTTCTAACGTTGCGGAATTACCTTCGATTCGCGCGGAAAATAGAGAACTTTTTAAAAGGCTGATTCTTTGAATTTTTTGTTTAATTTCTTTCGGAATTGTAAGCGAAGACAGATACATTAAGTTTGCATCAACTTTACTGACTAAATTTAATATACCCGGAGTTATTTTATAATTTGGAGGGATTTTCATGAAATAATTTTACCATATCTTGCCTAATATTGCCGAATGTTGCCTAATCATTCTACAATCCGCCCAGTAATCTTGCCACAGTGAGGACTCCCGGCGTCAGAAATCTTGTATTATTTCTCGCAGGGTCAGCCGCCACATCAAAGACGAAATACATTGTTTCATGTCTGCTATCAAAAAAATTTAACGGATACATATCATCTTCTCCGTAAAATAATGGAGGACAATTGGAATACTTTGTTACTCCGCAGTTTCTATTCACCGAGCCGTTATATTTTGACAGCCCTTTAACCACACCGGAAAAGTTCATCGCTGACGGGCTGCCGGATAAATTTCTGATCGCAAATCCGGCGGAAAGAGCTGAATCATACAAGGTTTCAAACCCGCAACCGATCTTCCCGTTTATCTCCATGTAGATATAACCGGCCGTCGATTTTGGATTTCCTTTCGGACACTTCAAAGAAACAGGGGCGATATTGACATTAATTGAAGGTAAAATCGATCCGTCATGTAAAGATCTCCGCTTGTCACAACCTCCCTCAATATAATGAATCCCGGCCAAAATCTGCCAGGGTATTTTATTTACACAGGAGGCTTTTTTATAAACTTCTTTGTTCTCCAAACATTTGGCAACATTATTTTTATTATTTAAACCGCTTTGACTGATGGGTGGAAGCGGATTTTGAAGCATTGCTCTTAATCCATCAACGTTATCATTAGTCATGTCACAACTATCAGCCGATTTTGTAGGAGATGACACGGGAATGTTGGTTGGAATTTTGTTTGGAGTCGGCGTGTTTGGTTTTCTTGAAGGATAAATAATTGCCTTGGTCGGTGTAACAGTCGTCGGATATATTTTTTCCGAAGATTTATCAAAAGTGACTCCTGTCGATCCTTGGTTATTAAATTGATTATTTAATAAAGGCGTATCATCCGATGAAAAATCAAATTTCGAAATCAAATTGATCATTTTTTCTTTTAATAAAAGAACATTTTCAGCAGAAAAACTTTTTGCAATATTAAGCTTGTTTACAAAAATAAATTTATGTATCAAAGACGATACAAAAAAAGAAATTACCAAAGCAATAATGATTCTTATATTACTGCTGATATTATTTTCTCCCATATCTTTAGTTTATCAAAAAATGAAAAAATACCTCTTGATTTTCAAAAACCGCTACTTTATTATTAAGGTGAACGAAAGTTCATTAATATATGGATACTCCACTAGCTGACAGAATGCGGCCCCAATCCCTCGATGATTTTGTCGGACAGGAACATTTAGTTGGTAAAGGTAAACCAATCCGCCGGATGATCGAAAATAAAAAAGTTATCTCAATGGTTTTCTGGGGTCCTCCTGGTACGGGGAAAACTACTCTTGCCCGGATTATTGCCAGATATATTGAGGCTAACTTTGTTCCTTTTTCGGCGGTTGCCGGAGGAGGAGTGGCTGAAGTCCGCAAAATTATTGCCGAGGCAAAAAAAAATTACGGACTTTTTCAGAAAACAACCGTTCTGTTTGTCGACGAAATTCATCGCTTTAACAAAGCCCAGCAAGATGCATTTTTACCTTATGTTGAAGACGGGACAATAACGTTAATAGGCGCAACCACGGAAAATCCCGGTTTTGAAATCATTGCGCCTTTAGTTTCCAGAAGTCAGATCTATGTTTTATACGCTTTGACTGAAAAAGAAATTGAAACGATTACAAAACGGGCAATTAAGTTTTATCCAAAACACAGATTTGAAAAGGAAGCGGTTGAACATATTATTAAAAATGCTAACGGTGATGGAAGAACCGCCATTAATGCCGTTGAACTTTCCGCTTCTTTGTCCAAAAAAATTACTTTAAAAGTCTCCGAAGAAGCTGTCCAACGCAAAGCCATTTATTATGACAAAAAGGGCGACTGGCATTACGATACGATTTCCGCTTTCATTAAATCAATGAGGGGGTCAAATCCTGATGCGACTTTGCACTATTTGGCCCGGATGATCAAAGCCGGCGAAGACCCAATCTTTATTGCCCGACGGATGGTTATCTTTGCCTCCGAAGATATTGGCAATGCTCAACCAACCGCTTTAGTCTTGGCAACGACGGCGATGCAGGCTTGTCATATGATCGGCTGGCCGGAGGCTTCGTTAATACTGGCGCAAACAGCAACATATCTTGCTACTGCTAAAAAATCTCTTTCTTCATCCACAGGTATTTGGACTGCTTTATCTGATATCGACGAAAAAAACCTTGATCCAATTCCTCTCCATCTTCGCAATCCGGAAAATAAAATCATGAAAAACCTAGGTTACGGTCAAGGCCACGTCCGATATCCCTGGAAAATTGAACGCGAAACCGGCAGAAAAATAATTCAAGAATATCTGCCGAAGAACTTGAGAGGAAGGAAATATTATCAACAGGACTGGAATAAATAGTTCATGATATAATAGCTTTAAATAAATTTATGAATATTAATAACTATTCGCAGGTTATCAGATATGTCAATTCCAATAAGTTTATAAAAAATAAACCTAACATTAATTTATCTAAAATAAGACGTCTCCTGGAAAAAGAAATTGAAAATAAAAAAATCATGTATGGAATAACGACAGGTTTTGGAGCATTCAAAAATAAATTTATTTCTAAAGAAGAAACCAAAAAACTGCAAGAAAATCTCATTGTCTCTCATGCGGTCGGACAAGGAAAACCTTTTGACGCAAAAACAGTTAAAGCAATCATGCTGATTATCGTTAATTATCTTTCAAAGGGATTTTCAGGTGTAAGACCAATCGTTATCAACACAATTTTAGAGATGATCAATAAAAATGTCATTCCTTTTGTTCCTGAAAAGGGTTCAGTAGGTTCAAGTGGAGATCTTGCCCCTTCTGCTCATATTATTTTAGTTTTAATTGGCAAAGGTCAGGCATATTTTCAAGGTAAACTGATGCCGGGAAAAATTGCTTTACAAAAAGCCCATATTAAACCTCTTATCTTAGAAGCTAAAGAAGGCCTGGCTCTAATAAACAATACTGCGACGATGACAGCTAATGGTTGTTTTGCATTATCAGATGCATATAAAATTATTGAACTCTCTGATATCGCAGGGGCATTATCAGCTGAAGCTCTTAGAGCTACTCCAAAAGCCTTTGATGAAAGAATTCATAAAATCAAACCTCATCAAGGTCAAATCAGGGTGGCTAAAAATTTAATCAGACTTCTTCAAGGTAGTACAATGTGCGATTTAAATAAGGTTCAAGATAATTATTCTATCCGTTGCATACCGCAGATACACGGTGCAATTAGGGAAGCAGTTAAATTCGCTGAGAAAATTATTAATACAGAACTTCTATCTGTGACTGATAATCCTTTACTTTTTAATAGCAATGGAGTAATTGATGTTTTATCCGGAGGCAACTTTCATGGAGAAGCTGTTGCTATTTCGATGGATACTTTGGGTCTGGCTCTTTGCGAATACGGAAACGTATCGGACCGAAGAATTGCCTCTCTTCTTGATCCAGCAATAAATAACGGACTACCTGCTTTTTTAGCAAAAGAAGGAGGATTAAATTCTGGCTTTATGATTTTACAATATACGACAGCTTCACTAGTTTCAGAAAATAAAATATATGCTCATCCGGCATCAGTTGATTCAATTCCAACCTCCGCCAATGTAGAAGATCTCGTCTCTATGGGAACTATTGCCGCCAGGAAAGCCCGCAATATAATTGAAAATTTGGAATCTGTTCTAACTATTGAAATAATGACCGCTTGTCAAGCGATTGATTTTAGATTAGCGCGGGGTTTTAAGTTAGGCAAAGAAACAAATAAATGGTATAAAAAAGTTCGTAATGTTGTTCCTTTTTTTGAAAAAGATGAAGAATATTATCCTTATATCGAAAAACTAAAAAGATATCTTTTTAGTTAAAATAAATTATTATAAGTTTTATAAAAAATATTATGACTCGACCAATGTTTTTTCAGGAAAAACCAAAAGGAGCGATTAAATCCCCAACCGGAACTAGAATCAGTTGTAAAACTTGGGACGCTGAGGCGGCGATGAGAATGTTGATGAATAATATCACTCCTGGCGTTGCCTTAAAACCGGACGAGTTAATTGTTTACGGCGGAACCGGAAGGGCAGCTCGAAATTGGCATGAATATAATCGAATCATCAAAGCCTTAAAATCCTTAAAAAAGGACGAGACCTTATGCATTCAGTCAGGAAAACCTGTTTATGTTGCTAAAACATATGAAGAATCGCCAAGAGTCATA
>JBBTSP010000030.1:5226-9449 GCA_038064655.1 Patescibacteria group bacterium
TAATAGCTAACTCTAATATTGTTCCTAAATGGTCAACTCAAGAAAACTTTGATAAATATGATCAAATGGGATTGACGATGTACGGTCAAATGACTGCTGGTAGTTGGATTTATATCGGAACTCAGGGAATTCTTCAGGGAACTTATGAAACTTTTGGCGCAATTGGTAAAAAAAACTTTAAAACCGATTCTTTAAAGGGAAAATTTATTTTAACTGCAGGTATGGGTGCAATGAGCGGTGCTCAACCTATGGCTGCAACCATGAACGAAGCCGTAATATTAGATATTGAAGTAAGAAGAGAAAGAATTCAACAAAAAGTTAATGAAGGTTATTGCGATAGAATAACAGATAACTTAGAAGAGGCATTAAAGTGGATAAACAAAGCTAAAAAAGATAAGACTCCGTTATCAATCGGACTCGTGGGTAATGCTGCAGAAATAGAACCGGAATTAGTGAAAAGAAATATTATACCCGATATCGTCACTGATCAAACCTCTGCTCATGACCTTTTAAGTTATATTCCAATCGGCAATCTCAAAGATATCGATGAACTGAGAGAGAGAAATCCTCAAGAATACCGAAAAAGATCGTTAAGATCTATTGCTCTACATGTTGAGGCAATTCTTGGAATGCAGAAAAGAGGCGCAATCGCCGTTGATTACGGAAATAATATTCGCGGTCAAGCAGAAATTGCCGGTGTCAAGATACGAAATAAAGATAATTCTTTTAAGTATCCTGGCTTTGTCCCTGCTTATATCCGGCCATTATTTTGTGAGGGTAAGGGGCCATTCCGTTGGGCAGCCCTTTCTGGAGAGAAAAAAGATCTTGAAGTTATAGATGATGCTCTTTTTAAAACCTTTCCCAATGATAAACCTCTAAGAAGATGGATTGCAATGGCTCGGGAACGTGTCCCGGTAATTGGTTTACCGACTCGAATCTGTTGGCTTGGGTACGGTGAACGTGCAAAATTTGGGATAGTGATAAATGATTTAGTAAAAAAGAGGAAAGTCAAAGCTCCTATTGTCATTGGTCGTGACCACCTGGACTGTGGAAGTGTAGCTTCTCCTAATCGAGAAACCGAGGGTATGAAAGATGGTAGTGATGCGATTGCCGACTGGCCATTATTAAACTTTGCACTAAATACAGCGGCTGGTGCAAGTTGGGTTAGTTTTCATAATGGAGGAGGAGTAGGAATCGGAAATTCTTTACATGCTGGGATGGTTATCGTTGCTGATGGAACAAAAGAAAGAGAAAAAAGATTGGAAAGAGTCTTAACAATTGACCCTGGTATTGGAGTCGCCCGCCATGTAGACGCCGGTTATCAAGAAGCTATTAAAACCGCTAAAAACAAAAAAATAATAATTCCCAAATAAATTATAAGACTTTTTGGTATCCACCACATCCTCTAAATAACCAGTGAGCAACACGAGTGACTGTAGTTGTTGAAACTTTTAGTTTTTTGGCAATGGCTTTATATGACATTCCTTGTTTTAACAATCTCGCCATTTCTAAACGATTGGCAAACTCTTCAATCTCTTTGATGGTTAATAAATCTCGTAAATAATTGTCTACCTCTTGTTCTGTTTTCAACTTCAAGAAAGATTTTGCAAGAAATTTTTCCCTGTCGTTTTTTGGTTTATATGGTTGAAAAGTATTCATACGAAATTCATTTTTTTTCTAACCGCAATAAATATTTAGACCTATCAAAAATTATTTTAAAATAATTGAAAAAACCAAATTGTCCAAGAATTCCATACCCATTGTGAGAAATATCATCGGAAAAAATTACAAGAGTATTGTCAAAAAAATCTTTTTCTATACCTAATTCGACGGATGCAACATAACCTTTACATTGAGCGTTACCTTTTTTAATCCCTCCAAAAGGAATTTGATTTTTAAGCATTTTTAAATCTATTCCCAACAGAGAGGCAATATCACTATGGAAAACGTTAAAGTCTGCGCCCAAATCTACTAAGGCTAAATAACTTACAGTTATTCCCTTATGTCTTATCATAATGGGCACAAGCGGTCTTTTTCTCCAATCAGCACCCATACCTTTGAATTTAGGAGTTTTTAAGTAAGGAAAATTATATTTCTTACTCATAATCGTCACCCTATATAGGGCAAGTTATTTTCAGGAACCTTGAATAGAGTAGGAATTGACACCTTTTTTTTTGCTTTTTCATAGGTTTTTTTTGCGTCAGATCCCGAAGCGAGAACATTTTTTAAATTCCCGTCTAGTGCTACCCACAGTCCTTTATAATTTTTGTAAATCTGAGTTAAATCTGTATTCATATATTTATATATTAAAGATTATATAAAAAATAGTCAATCGATTCAATAAAATCCACTTGACAAACTAATATTCATATATTATCATGTTAACACGTTAATATATTTATTTTTCTTTATGAATTTGATAAACTTTACGAACTTAAATTCTCATCATCCCCTGCCTCAGGCGGGGTTGCCTTTTATGTAATTAATTATTTGAATAATTAAGTACTCTACCCCGCCACAAGCGGGGATTTTTTATGGTTAAAAATTTAATTTAAAAAATAATTTTATGGATAATATATATCTTAGAGCTACACAATCAGTTTTCGAATCTAATTTTCGAAGGGGAATTAATGGGCCAATATCTTTTCTTGAACTCGAAAGACGTGGTAAACAAATATCTAATGGGTATTCAAGAAAAGAATATATTAATGATCTTGAAGATGGTGTGGCGATTAGTGTTTTAGGCTTAAATTTTGTAGCACAATTAGCTGAGGAACAGGAATTAAAAGGTGGAATCATAAAATGGCTTTCTAGGTTGACCGCAAAGACTACATCTCCAAAAAGTGGTCGTAAAACAGTTTATCGAAGAGATAGTGTTGTCATTGAACGCAGTAGGCAACCAACAAATTGGCGTACAGGATCTAAAGCCGATGAACAAAAATTACTTCAAAGAACCGTAAATTTTACTCCTTTTGACCAATGGTTAAAAAATCAAAAACAAAAAAAATTAGTGTCAAGGAAAGCTGAACGAGAAAGAGTCGCAATAAAACGGAATAGTCGAGTTGCCAAGGCAATGAGTCAGTGGGAAAATAGCCCGACTAACGAAATATTTGCAAATTCAGTACTTGAACGAATCTTTCAAATATCAGAAAAAAATGGAATCCGTAATATTGACGAAATGACAAAAAGATTAAAAAGTAATTTAGATAAAAGTGTTCCGCAACCAATTGTTTTTATCTGGGGCCCACCGTATGAAAATCAAGGTAAAAAACAGAATACATTTTCAAAAAGTCAGCCTGAATTTGTAATGTTGCGAGATATTAAAAACGTCTTAAAAAATCTGGAGGAGACAGGGTTACAAATCAGGCCGATACTTATTTATGCGGACTTATACGGAACGCAAATTAATGGTATACCGCAAAATGAAGTTGATAATTATATGAATGAAATAAGGAAATTTTCGCAAAATAGTTTTACAATCACCACAATTTCAGAAATAATCAGACAAAATAATATGTTGAATTTTTATTTTTCTAATGATTCTTCTCCAAATATTGAAGAAATTAGGTCAGCCAAAAAAATTCAATTTAAATTGGGTAGAGGTGCTACTTATCAAGAAGCCGTTAGGTTGGCTTCAATTTATAGGGCCTCACGTCTAAATGAAGGTTGGTTACTCACTGATGGATTTTATTTGAATGGAGAAAGAATTCAAGATATTATTAAACTGGCAACCGCACCAAACAAGGAAAAGGATGACCCGTATGAGCCAGGTCTACCGAGATTTTATGTTAAAAATATGATAAGGGCTGCTTGGAATAAACCACGAATAGAATAATAATATGGATACCAAAATTAAACAAATAATCAGAAATTCATACGACTTACATTTTCACATCGGGCCGGAAATTATTCCACGAAAATTTGACAGCTTATTGGATTTAGAAGAAAAAGAAAGAGGAAATATCAGAGGTATTGCTTTAAAGAATCATTTTTATCCAACCGCACCTCAAATTAGTCAATTTAAAAATAAATTAAAACTTGAATATATTGGTGGTTTAGTTTTGAATAATTTTATCGGTGGCCTAAATGCAGAAGCAATTTATGCGAGTTCATTAATTTTAAATAAACCTATTATTGTGTGGTTTCCAACAATTAGTGCTCAGAATTTTCTTGATAATAGTAAATTTGAAATACCAAGTGAGTGGGTTAATAAAAAAAGCTTC
>JBBTSP010000030.1:9459-33112 GCA_038064655.1 Patescibacteria group bacterium
CATTACTCGAAAATCATCTAGAATCAAGCCTGTTGAATTGGTAGATAATAAAGTAATCAACGTTTTGAAAATGATAAAAAAAACCAAATCAATACTTGCTACTGGTCATATTTCTGCAAACGAATCTATAAATTTGGTAGAAAAAGCTATAAAACTGGAAGTAAAAAAAATCATTATTACGCACCCTATTTATCAAAAGATAGACATGACAATCAATAATCAAATATATTTAGCCAATAAAGGTTGTTTAATTGAAATTTGTTACAGTATGTATGCTATTGACAAAATTCCCATCACTAAAATTGTTTATCAAATAAAGAAAGTTTGTCCAAAAAATATAATTTTATCTTCTGACGTAGGTCAAAAATTTAGCCCTTCATCAACTGAGGCACTTTTAATATTTTCAAAATTACTTATTAAGGAAGGTGTTACTTTAGAAATGCTTAACCAAATGCTAGTAATAAATACGAATAAGCTCGTTAATAGATAATTATTTCTTCTTCAACTTCTTATGATAAATCACTTCCTTAAATCCCATCTTAATTTTTCTTCCATTCATTTGTTTATTAATAATTTTATTAAGTTTTTCTCGATGGTCTTCGGTATCGGCTTTTTCAAATTCGTTAATTAATTTTGGGGATTCTTTTTTGAGATATTCATATAATCTCGTCTTAATTTTTGGACTGAGATTCAAATGCTCGAACCAAACTTTATTGACGCCAATTTTTTCAAGTTTATCAATAATTTCTTTAACTTTTTCTTCTGAGTGAATAAAATACGGAACGATTGGGCCAACAAATGCATACGTATTAATTCCTACTTTTGATAATTCTTGTAATGCTTTAATGCGGGAAGTAACAGGCGGAGCTTTGACTTCCAAAAATCGTGAAACTTTATCATCAAGTCCTGTGATTGTCATCCCGACTTCGATATTTTTAAACTTTGTAAACAAATCAATATCGCGAGTGACTAAAGGTGACTTTGTCAAAATTGAAACCGACCCCTCATATCCAAACTCGAGTAAAACCTCCAAACATTTTCTTGTCAATTTATATTTCGCCTCCATGCCGACGTATGGATCCGTAACGGAACTAAAAAAAATTGAGCCGAAATTATATCTTGGATGCGGCCGTCTTATAGATAATATTTTGAGTTCTTTTTTTAATAATTCCGGGGCGTTGATTTTGACGTCAAGATAATTTCCCCAAATTTCGTCTGGGTGCTTCCATCTGGCAATTTGGGCAGCATAACAGTACATGCAACCAAACAGACAACCGTTATAACAGTTGACCACCCAGTCGGATGCCAGCAGACCGGATTTGATAAGAATTGTTTTAGCTTCAATTTCTTTGATTGTAAGTTGCATATCTATCGTTAATTATATAGCAATATAACAATCCAATAAAGTGATTTTGTAGGTTATAAGCGGTGGACTAAAATAACACCTTTAATTATTCTGTTGTTAGAAAGGAGGTGAAACAAAATGGATGCCAAACCACAACTAAAACCAAAACTCGACAGTAAAATATTAAAATGCAGCGGTAAAACAATTTTCTTTGATACCTATGCGGCGAAAAACAATAGCAAGTATTTGAAAATAACAGAATCTAGATATAACAAAGAAACAAAACAGAGTGTAAGATATTCAATATTTCTTTTCAAAGAAGACATGGAGGGATTTAAAAAAACGCTCGGGGAAATAAATTTAAATTAATTATTTTTCTAAATAATATTTCTTTTCAGAGTCAGATAATTTTTCTATGGCATAGCGAAGCATTGTCCGCGGCATTGCTTTGTAATATTTGTTTAAGAATTTAATTTCTGTTTGTTTGTCTTTTTTTCCTATTTCACGAAGCATCCAGCCGACGGCTTTATGAATTAAATCGTGTTTGTCATTAAGAAGAATTTCTGATATTTTCAATGTATCGATATATTGATGGCTGCGGATAAATTCATAGGTCGAGATAATGGCTATTCTTTTTTCCCAAAGATTTGTTGACCTGGCCAGTTGGTATAAAATTTTCCTATCTTTATCCAATAACCAATTACCCAAAATATAATGACATGAAAGATCAACCAAGTCCCAGTTATTAATTTTCTTAGTGTTTCTTAAATAAAATCGCACAATTTCACTTTGATCTTTGATATTTGATTTTTGATATTTGAATCGAAGTATCATTAGTGCTGACAGACGGTGTTCATGAATCTTACTGTCAAGAAGTTTTTGCAAGTCTTTTAGTTCCAGATCTTGATATTTTTTACTAATGGCTCGTAGGCGGGGAACCGCTATTCCCAAAAAAATATCCCCTTCCCCATACTCACCCTTCCCCGTCTTGAAAAACCAAGATAAATTTTTTGCCTTTTCCGGATCAGCTACTTGTTGAAATTCTTTGATTAACTGACTAAACATATCGTGGCTAACCAAAATTTAAAAAGCGTGCTCTCAATAAAGCAAGAATTACTCCAATATTTTGAGGAAATTTTTTTAATAAAGAATTTATATTATATTCTTGCCCTATTTGGACTATATCATTCAAATCTAAATATTCTATAAATTTTATTAATTGATCATAAAAATTCTGGGTAATTTGAGAATTTTTTTCATACAAAGCCAAGCCTATAAATGAAGATAAGCTCCATCGAAAACCAATATATTTCTTCCACATTTTTTCATAATTATTTAGGTTTTCACTTTTATTAATATTGTTTAATATCGATTGAACGGCAAAATCGGAACTGTATAGAGAGTGTCTTATCCCTTCCCCTAGAAAAGGATTAATTGTACTAACTGTATCTCCAACCCCCAGCAAATTTTTACATCTAATATTTTTAATTTTGAATTTGGGACCTGCATAAATTGAACCTCCATGTTTTTCCAATATCTCGAATTTATTATTTTTTAAAAGTAATTTCATAAAATCTTCCAGTCTTGTTTCCAAATTAGAAATTTTTTTTGAAGAAGAATCTTCAAATTCACATATGCCGATTTTATATTTGTTTTGACCGTTAGTTGATACCCATCCATAACCAAATGCAAAAAATTCTTTATCAAAAAAAACAGAAATAGTATTTTGAAATTTTTTTAAATATTGGCTTTCATCATAAATTTCTATTTCAATACCAACTGAAGGAGAACAAGGAACTCTCTTTCTTAAGCCAATTTCGGAAACAAGAACACCTGCGGCGCCGGTAGCGTCAATAAAATATTTTCCATAAAAATCACCTTTTGAAGTATTTATACCTACAATTTCCTCGTCCTTTTTTATTAAGGAGACAACGGTTGATTCTGTAAATACCGTGCAGCCATTATTTTTAGATTGTTCTAAAATCAAAGAAGTCATTCTTTTATAATCCATAACGTAACCAATGTTTTGTTCCGAAGTCCATTTTTTTTCCTTTTTTAAAGTACCCAAGACTACTTCATTGAACGAAGCGTTTATTCCTTCTTTCGGAAGAGAAAATTTTTCTATTGTGATTGCAGGAGTCCAGGCCGTTGAGCCAAGAGATGAAGTTTGATCAACTAACAAAACTTTCAATTTGACCTTACTCAATTCTCTTGCAGCATATAATCCTGCAACTCCGCCTCCAGCGATTATGACGTCATAAATTATTTCCATATTTTATGGTACACAATTAGGGACTACTTTGCTATAATTCTTTTTATGAAGATTTTTGGAATAAAGTCATTGGTTTTCCCTGAAATAAAAGTGATAAAATTTGCTCGTTTTTTGGATAATCGAGGCTATTTTACCGAACTTTACAAAAGAAGTGACTTTCAACAAGTAGATTTTTTGAAAGATAAGGAATTTGTCCAGAACAACGAAAGCTATTCAAAAAAGGGGGTCATCCGCGGTCTTCATTTCCAATGGAATCCTTATCAGGAAAAGTTAATCAGAACAGTCCGGGGGTCAATGATTGATCTGTTTTTGGACATCCGGATCGGCTCGCCGACTTTTGGAAAAATCGGAGCTTATAAACTGGAAAGTAAGAACGAGAATGATTTTAGTGAATGGATTTGGATTCCGGTTGGCTTCGCCCATGGTCTTTTTTTATTGGAAGACTCAACCATCGAATATTACTGTACTTCTGAATATTCTCCGAAAACCGAAGCTTCGATTTCGCCGACTGCCCCAGACATTGACTGGTCTTTAGTTGATAAAAATACTGCTGATCAATACAGACAAAGTCTGCCGACCGCAAATATATCTGAAAAAGATAAAGAAGGGATTACTCTGGCTCAGTGGACAAAAGACCCCCGCTCCCAATTTTACAAATATTAAATATCGGTAACGGTCAAATTTTGAAGATTGCGTTATATATCATCCTTTATATCCCCTTCTGATAATCTAAAAATATGTTTTTGTAGGCTATAACCTACTGACAAATCATACTTCATGTGATAGAAGTAATTTAATGTCAAAGTTAAATTATAAAGTTTATTTTTATAAAACTTCTTCCGGAAAAGAAATTATTACTGATTTTATTGATTCATTTTCTAATAAAATCGTTTTAAAAATCAAATCTGATATCAGACTACTTCAAAATTAAAAAAAATAAGTGGTTTTTCAAATCTTTATGAACTCAGATTCAAAGCTAATGTTCAAATCAGATTATTTTTTGGTTCTGTACCTCCAAACACCTTCTTGATTGTTCATGGATTTATAAAAAAAACTAATAAAATTCCCCTGAAAGAAATTAAGACAGCCATTCGTCGGTTAAAAGAGTTTGACATCTGATTAATTTATATATATAATGTTTTTGTTATATTTATAATAAATAATTATGAGAAACATTAATGATCTGACCAGTTGGGAAAATTACGAGAAAAAATTGATGAAAAGAAAAGGTTTTAAAAAACTATCAGAAAAAAATGAACCCAAATATCAATTGGTAAGAAGTCTCATCGGCGCCCGCCTTAAAAAAAACTTAAGTCAGAAAGAATTAGCCAAAAGAATCGGCAGTAAGCAACCGGTTATTTCCCGACTTGAAAACATGCAATCATTCCCCACTCTATCATTATTAGAAAGAATTGGTCATGCTCTAGGAACTAAGCTTTTTATCTACTTTCAAACGTAAATGGATTCAAATTTTGGTGATTATGGAATATTTTTTTGTGGACGATAATTTGGGTTTCCTCCTCTGACTCTTATTCCAGCATCAACTAATCCTTGCTTTTCAAGTCTGACCGGTGGTTTTGGTTCAAGTTGCACAGGAGAATGATAAGCTGTTTGTAATAATTGTAATTCTTCTTTTGAAATCGTATGACTCAATACTGCCCTTTTTGGTTGCTTTATTACCCTTTCCATTGCAACTTCTAAAGATGTCGAAGCAAAAGTAAATCCACCAGTTTTAAGAACACCCGGTCGTATCATCCTTACAGAACCAACCGGTTGGGTTGTTTTCCGTTTTTTTACCTTTTGAACGGCTTCTTCCATATCTAGCTCGACAGCCCCTTCTGCTTCGACTACAGGAAGTTGTGAAATAAATTCCCAATCAACTTCTCTCGTAGATCTTACCGGTAGTGCTGATACCTGAGCCTTAGTCACATTAAATCCTCCGGATACCTCCGAAACTCTTGAGAAGAGAAATTAACAGCCGCACCACCCTTCTTTAGTTTTGTATGGCATTTCCTAAAAACACCCTCAAATACAACCTGTGGAGCAAACCCTTCTTTGCCCATATTTATAATTATACACCCACCGAAAATCGAAGGACTTGTCCTGAGCTTGCCGAAGAATTAAACTTTAAAGATTACTGTCTTATGGCACTCTTTAACATAATATTGAAATTATTATTATAATTTGTTATTTTTATACCACCTATGTTGACACAAAGTGATTTGCAGGCAATGGCAAAAATTATTGATGACAAGTTAAGTTCACTGGAAACGAAATTAACTAAGAAGATCGATTCTTTAGATAAGAGGGCTTACTCATTAGATAAGAAAATGAATCTCGGGTTTAAATCAGTTGATAGAAAACTTGATGTAATCATTAACTATTTTGATCATCAGGACATTGATATTAGAAAAAGACTTAATCGTATTGAGCTTCATCTCGACATAGCATCTTTAAATTCTTAATTAAGGAAGATCCGTAGAATTAGATTAGAACGCAACCGAGTGCTATCGACAAGATTCGAACTTGTGACGTCCCGCTTATGAAACGGGTGCTCTACCGCTGAGCTACGATAGCTTAATTTTACGTTTATATTATATAATATATACAATCTTTATGGTAAAAATCGACCTTTCTATAATAATCGTTTCTTACAACACTAAAAAAATTACTGAGGAATGTGTTGAATCAATAAATAGATCGTTAACAAATACAAAAATCAAATACGAGATCATTGTTGTTGATAACGATTCAAAAGATGGTTCAAAAGAACTTTTAGAAACGATCTCCAAAAATAAAGACAGTCCTCTTTTCTATTTTCAAACTAATACTAATCTTGGATTCGGCCGCGGCAATAATTTTGGTGTTAAAAAAGCAAGTGGAAAATATATTTTGCTTTTAAATACTGACACGATCGTTTTAAACCGCTCCATTGAAAAACTTTATAATTTTTACGTTGCTCAGGAAAAAGAAGTTCATTTTTTGGGGGGCAAACTGCTTAATCGAGACCTTACTTCCCAACCGTCAGCATGCCGTTTTTTTACTTTGCCGGTTGTCTTTGCCACCTTGCTTCTCAAAGGCGACTATTGGGGCTTAACCCGTTTTTCACCGGATAAATTCTGTCAGGTTGACTGGATATCCGGCGCCTGCATCATGACAACTAAAAAACATTATCAACGGTTAGGCGGTTTTGATAAAAATATTTTTATGTACATGGAAGAAGTTGATCTTTTATACCGCGCTAAAAAAATTGGCTTAAATACATTCTTTTATCCGGATTCGCAAATTATTCATCTCGGCTCGGCATCCTCTTCCGGTAAAACCTTCCCGATTCTTCAAGTTTACAAAGGTTTTTTATTTTTCTACAAAAAACATTATTCAATTTTTTCCCTTTTATTCCTTCATCTCATTCTTAAATTCAAAGCCCTCATTGCGTATTTAATTGGTAAAATTAAAGGTGACCAATATTTGATTGAGACCTATGAACAAGCTTTCAAAATTTCTTAAGTTTTTGGATAATAATATAATCAAGATTCTTCTTTCAATATTTATATTTCTTGTTCCTCTGTGGCCAAAATTACCGATAAAAATGATCAATTACACCTACATCGCCATAAGGTTTGAAGATATTTATTTAGTGGTAATGTGCTTAATTTTTGCGGTTCAACTTATCCGGAAAAAAATTAAATTAAATAAAACATTTCTGTGGTTGTTTATTCTTTACTGGTTGGCCGTTTTTGCTTCAGTGCTTTGGGGTATTTTTATTGGAAAAACAGTGGATTTTTACCATCTCGGCCTTCTTCATTCATTACGGAGAGTTGAGTATATGATCGTCTTTTTTATCGCCTCTTCGGTAGTAAATAATAAAAAAGATTTTTTTCTGTTTTTAAATTTATTTATTACATCGGTTTTCATTGTTGGTTTGTATGGCTTGGGTCAAAAATATCTGGGTTTTCCCGCCGTTCAAACTATGAATCCGGAATTTGCCAAAGGTTACATTCTGTATCTCACTCCCGAGGCAAGAATTTCTTCCACTTTTGCCGGTCATTATGATCTGGCTTCTTATCTGATTTTTGCCATTCCCATCATCCTTTCTTTTTATTTTTACTTTAAAAAAAATTATTTTTACCTACTTATTTTTGTGCTTTCTTCAATTGTCCTAGTTGATACTTCCTCCAGAATTTCATTCGCCGCTTATGTTCTTACCTGTTTGTTTTTTCTTTTTCAAATCAGAAAATATTTTTTTACAATTTTTGTTGTTATTCTGACGATAGGTTTGATGTATTTTTCCGGAGATCTGGCAAAAAGATATTTGAAAACTTTTCAGGTAAAAAGAATTCTTGTTAATGAAAAAAGCGGCTCTGTTTATATCAACCAAAATATTACCACTAAAGAACTGCCGGCCGGGTCTTTTTATGTAAAGTTAAAGGATCAGACCACCGAAACTACCGAACAAGCCACCGAAGCCGCCTATGTTGAATATTTCAAAAAACAAATTGTCCTGGAACAGGCCAATGAAGCCACTTCGTCCGGGGAAAAACTAAACACTAATGAATTTAACTCATTGATCGCCTCTCTATCTGCTAATCTAAAAGCTATCAATACAGTTGTATCGGATATTTCCTTTGCTACCCGTCTTCAGATTGAATGGCCAAGGGCAATTGAAGCTTTCAAAAAAAATCCTATCCTTGGATCCGGACCCTCGTCCATAACTGAGGCAACTGATAATGATTTCCTGCGCTGGCTGGGCGAAATCGGACTGCTTGGAACGACTTTATTTTTGATAATTTTATTTTCAATTATTAAAAAAGTATACGGCCAAATTAATGAACCGGTAAAAGAAAATCTATTATTATCCATGGGCTTTATCTTCGGACTGCTCGCTTTGTTAATAAACGCCGTTTACATCGATGTTTTTGAAGCATCTAAGGTCGCCTATACTTTTTGGACAATCGCGGGATTATATGTTGGATATTTTGGAATTAAATTTACAAATCAAAAATCAAAAGGTATAAATTAAAATAAAACAATAATCGTAATATGAAAAAAATTGATATTTTTATTCTCTCATTCATCTTGATTGTTGCCTTCGTCTTTCGTCTTTATAAAATTAACACTCCCCTAGCCGATCTTCATTCCTGGCGTCAAGTTGACACGGCCGCCGTCGCCCGGAATTTCGCTAAAAACGGATTTGATCTATTTCATCCGAAATACGATGATCTTTCCAATGTCCAGTCCGGGTTGGACAATCCTCAGGGGTACAGGATGGTGGAATTTCCGATTTATAATGCTATTTTTGCCTATCTTTATAAATTGATGCCTGTTTTTTCTCTGGAAGTCTGGGGAAGGTTAACAACGGCTATCTTTTCATTGATAATTATTGCCATTCTTTATTATCTACTTCTCAAAGAAAACAGCCGGCTTTCTGCAATATCAGGATCTTTTATCTATGCCGTCTTTCCTTTTTTTGTGTTTTTTTCGCGGGTAATCTTACCGGAAACGACCGCACTGGCATTTGCAATGATATCGATATTTTTTTTCTATCTAAATATTGAAAATAAGAAAAAAGGCTTTAGATATTTCATCTTTTATCTCTTATCTAGTATTTTTTTTGCTTCTGCTTTATTGATAAAACCGACATTATTGTTTTTTTTACTGCCGATCGTCTTTCTTTTTTTCAGAAAATATAGGCTTAATTTAATTAAAAGGCCGGATTTTTATTTTTATTTGATAATTGTTTTTGTTCCTTTAATCTATTGGCGGTCTTTTATAAAAAATTATCCCGAAGGCATTCCTTCTTCGGACTGGTTATTTTTTTCAACCAACACCGCTCAGGGTTTAAAAAGCATTCTCTTCCGACCTTCATTTTTCCGCTGGATATTTTTTGAGAGAATTAACAATCTGATTCTGGGTGGTTATCTGACTGTTTTTTTTGTCTTGGGAATAATCGTAAAGCAAAAACGTTTTCTCTTACTTTCTATTCTTCTATCTTCTATCCTCTATCTTCTGGTTTTCCAGGGTGGTAACCTCCAACACGAATATTATCAGACCTTAATATTGCCGGTTTTGGCGATGTTATCCGGCATAGGTATCAACTTTATTTTTACCGCTAAAAAAGAATTCATCAGTCCCATTTTAGTTTCTTTTTTTGTTTTTTTACTGATTGGCTTTTCTTTTTACTTCTCCTATTCAAGAGTGGTCGATTATTATCAATACTCCCAAGAGTTGGTTCAGGAGGCTAACATAATCAACAATTTAACCAATGCTGAAGATTTAATTGTTACTGACAGGACCGGAGATACTACCCTTTTATATTTAGCTGACAGACGGGGGGCGCCGGCAATTTTTAAGGAACCGGTTGATTTAAAAAATATGGGATACAAGTATCTCATTACTTCAAACGATACTCAGGTAAAAAGAATGGGGTCCGATTATGAAGTTATATTTAAAAATGAAAAATTTACCCTTTTTAAGTTATGAAAATTTTGATGGTCACCCCGTACGTTCCTTACCCGCCCTCTTCGGGCGGACAGATCCGGACCTATAATCTTCTCAAATATTTGAGTCAGAATAACGAAATCACACTAGTTGCTTTGTATAAAAATGACGAGGAAAAAAAATACGAATCTTATCTGAAAAAATACTGCAAAAAAATCTATCTTTGCCAAAGACCTTCTTCCCCTTGGCAGTTCAAAAATATTTTTAAAACAATTTTTTCATCTTCCCCCTTTCTTGTTGTCAGAAACTATTCCGATGAAGCAAAAACGATTATAAATAAATTACTTTCTCAGGAAAAATTTGATGTTATTCATGCGGAAACTTTTTATGTCATGCCTCATATTCCCGAGACTAAAGTCCCGACCGTCCTCGTTGAACAAACAATTGAATATAAAGTATATAAACATTTTGTAAATTCGCTTCCTTTTTACCTAAGATTATTGATTTATTTTGATATCGACATCATAAAACTTAAATATTGGGAAAGATTTTACTGGAAAAAGGCAAATGTGGTTGTGGTTGTTTCTTCTTCTGACGAAAAATTAATAAAAAATGAAGAACCAAAATTAAAAATATCCATTATTCCCAACTGCGTCGGAGATGAGATGATTATTGATAAACTTGAAAAAAAAGATTTTACAACTCCCACAATATTTTTCCAAGGCAATTTTTTCTGGTTGCAAAATGTTGAAGCGGCTAAATTCATAATTAATAAAATATATCCACAGTTAACTAAGGAATTAACCAATGTTAAGGTTGTCATTGCCGGACAAAATGCAAAAAAATTAGGCAGCTTCATAAATAAAAACATCAATATCATAAATATTGAGCCTGATAATATTGACAAAGTCAAACAACTATTTAAAAAAAATACTTTATTTATTGCGCCAATTTTTGGACCAGGCGGAACCAGGTTAAAGATTCTGGCGGCAATGGGATCCGGAATGCCGGTAATTTCGTCCGTTACCGGAATAGAAGGTTTGGAAGTTACCAATAACAATAATGTTATTATTGCCAATAACCAACAAGAATTTATCGCAAAAATAAAACAATTATTAACGGATAAAAACATATATGAAAAAATAAGAAACAATGCTTACAAACTCGTCAAAGAAAAATATCAATGGAGTAAGACGGCCAAACAGCTGGAGTTTGTTTATAAAAATTTATAAATATTTTATGATTAGGATAGGAATTGACGGGAACGAGGCCAATGTCGAAAAAAGAGTCGGCGTGTCCGTCTATGCTCTTAATTTGTTTAAATATTTTAATAAAGCCGCCAGTCAAAAAATTCAATTTAACATTTATCTTAAGGTTTCTCCTCTGCCAGATCTCCCAAAAGAAAATAAATATTTTAAATACAAAATCATTAACGGAAAATTCCTGTGGTCACAGATATCTTTGCCTATTTATTTATACAGCCATAAAAATATTGATGTTTATTTTTCTCCGGCCCATTATCTTCCCCGTTTTTGTCCTGTACCTCAGGTAGTAACTATTCATGATCTGGCTTATCTTTATTATCCTGAAGATTTTAAGAAAAAAGATCTTTGGCAGTTAAAAAATTGGACAAAGTTTTCAGTAAATAAAGCCGATAAAATTATCGCCGTCTCAAAAACCACCAAAAAAGATATTATAAAAAATTATGGAGTTAATGAAGATAAAGTAAGCGTCGTTTACAATGGATTTGAGAAAACAGCCAAGGAGAAAACCTCCGCGGTTAAACATTCTGACATGAATGATGCACAAACCGCGGAGGTTAAGCTAAAGAAATATATTTTATTCGTCGGTACTCTTCAGCCCAGAAAAAACATAGAAACATTAATCACTGCTTTTAGTAAATTCATACAAACAAACAAAAATTTCAAGCTTATAATCGCCGGAAAAAAAGGTTGGTTGTATGAAAGTATTTTTGAAAAAGTAGAGAATATGAATTTGGGGAAAAAAGTTATTTTTACCAATCATGTTTCTGATCAAGAGTTGATTTGGTATTATAAAAACGCTTTTTGTTTGGTTCTTCCATCTTTTTATGAAGGATTTGGGATACCAGTTCTTGAAGCAATGAATTACAACTGTCCAGTAATCGCCTCCTTTTTTTCATCTCTTCCGGAAGTCGGAGGAGATGCCAGTCTTTATTTTGATCCGAAAAGTTCTGATGACCTGTTGGAAAAATTGAAATCCCTTAGAGAAAATGAAAAATTAAGAGATGAATTGATGGCGAAAGGTAGACAACGGATTAAAGATTTTTCCTGGGAAAAATGCGGAAAAGAAACGCTGGAAATTATAAAAAACTATGCATCCACTACAATCTGAGGCCTGGGCCAATGCCCGAAAACAAATGGGGATCGAAACAGTTAATTTGGAGGGTTTTTTATTGACCCTCCATAAAATTCCGTTTACTGACTTTAAAATAGGCTATCTGCCTCGTTCAAAGATGCCAAATAAAAAAGTTCTGCAAAAACTTTATGAATTCGGAAAAGGGAATAAGGTAATCTTTATAAAAATAGAACCGAACGTTGAAAAGTCTAAACTACAAACTACAAACTACAAACTACGAACTTCCTCCCACCCTCTCTTTCCCTCCTGGACACAAATTCTTGACTTAACCAAATCCGAAGACGAACTCCTCAAATCCTTTCATTCAAAAACCCGCTACAACATCCGTTTGGCTGAAAAAAAGGGAGTGACGGTCCACGAAGAGTCAAATAATGTTGGTTTTGAAAGATTTGCCAAGCTTTATTTTGAAACCACCAAAAGACAAAGGTATTTCGGACATGATTATCAATACCATAAAACTGTTTGGGACAATTTAAAAAACAAAGTCTCCCGCATATTGATCGCCTATCACAATGGTATTCCTTTAGCCACATATCAGCTTTGGTATTTGGATGGTGTGATCTACTATGTTTATGGGGGCACTTCAGAATTGCATCGAAATCTAATGGCTTCTAACTTGCTTATGTGGGAAGCAATTAAGTTGGGCAAGAAATTGGGGGCAGAAAAATTTGATATGTGGGGTTCGCTTGGTCCAGGTTACAATCCAACTGACCCTTGGTCAGGTTTCACAAGATTTAAAGAGGGCTACGGCACTAAATTCACGGAGTTTGTAGGCAGTTATGACTTGGTAATTAATCCAATCTTATATAAAATCTATAATGCCGTTTATTCTATGCGAGAAATATATTTAAAATTCAGAAGATAAATTATTTCTGTCCGTTTCCCAATTTATAGGATTGTCACGGATGTATTGACGGATTCTATTTAATTCCTGTTTATTACGAATTACATGTTCATAATAATTTCGTTGCCATAATTTGTTATTAAACCCATTTTTATGGAATTCATACGCACATTTCGCTTTAAAATATCTAATAATTAACCCTAACGTAGGGGTTTGATTTATCAAACCCTTTTTGTTGTTCAATAATTCCATATGATGATTTGTTTTTGAAATCATGATTGATTCCGGTTTAAATTGATTGGGTTTCATAAATGAAACCCCTACAACGTTCATTTGTCTGATAATAATTATTCCGTGGATGTGATTTGGTATTATTTTAAATTCATCTAATTCTATTGGAAATTTATTTATTAATTGATTCCAATATTCATTAATTAATAATCCGTTTTGATTAAAAACCATTTTGTTATTAACAATATCACCGAATAAATTTTCTTTATTTTGTGTGCAAATCGTCACAAAATACCATCCCGCATCCGAATAATCATATTTCTTTAAACGAATTTGTTTACGATGATTTATAACCATATAATAATATGACTATATGACAATTTTTTTGTCCACCGCTTATAACCTACAAAAGTATTGAAATAGGGCGTGGAAACGAGAAAAAAATGACGATGTATACCATGAAATAATTTTCCGCTTGACAAGAAGAAGAAGAAGTAATATTTGGGGATATGGCAATATCAGAAGGAGGAAATCCCACACCCGGTCTTCAAACAGGTCTTTCAACTGCTCGTGAAAATGCTCCAGTTACAGTCATCAGAATATTTCCGCCTAAAACTGAATTAAATTTTTTTGTGAGAGCAATTGCATCGATTGCAAAATTATTACCAAAACTAAAAAAGTAATTGCGTATAAATTTTAAGCTTATTTCTTCTTTAACGCCACTTTCAATACTTGATCAACATGATCAACGTAAACAAATTCCAGGTCTTTGAGGACGTTTTGAGGAATGTCTTCGAGGTCTTTTTTATTATCTTTCGGCATGATGACGGTTTTTATGCCGGCCCGATGCGCAGCAATCACTTTTTCTTTTATCCCTCCTATTTCCAATGCCCGCCCGCGCAATGTTATCTCTCCGGTCATGGCAACCGTTCTTACGGTCGGAGTTTTGGTCAACGCTGATATCATAGCGGTGGCAATTGCCAATCCGGCCGACGGACCGTCTTTTGGCACCGCTCCTTCAGGAACGTGGACATGAACGTCAATTTTGTGAAAAAAATCCTCTTTCAGACCAAACTGTTTCCAGCGCGGCCTGATATAAGACATCGCCGCCTGACAGGATTCCTTCATGACATCTCCCAGATGTCCAGTCAACGTCAATCCACCTTTACCCGGCATAATGGCAACTTCAATAAACAGAATGTCTCCACCTGCCTGAGTCCAAGCCAGTCCGGTCGTAATCCCGATCGTATCTTTTGCTTCAATCATTGAATTTGAATATTTAAAAGGTCCAAGATACTTTGGAATATCGGTCAGACCAATCATTTTATTTTCAACCTTTTTTTCAATTATTTCCCGGGTTAACTTTCTAAAAATTGTTGAAATCTGCCGTTCCAAATCTCGGACCCCAGCTTCACGGGTATAACGTCTAATGATTGTCTTTAAACCGCTGTCGGTAATTGATCCTTCTTTGTCCGTTAAACTACTCGCATCAAGTTGTTTAGTAATCAAATGAGTTTTGGCGATGTTGAATTTTTCCTCTTCCGTATACCCGGGAAAATGAATGACTTCCAACCGATCTTGCAGGGCATCAGGAATCGTATCTAATATATTGGCCGTTGTAATAAAAAAAACATCTGACAGATCAAAGTCCACCTCCAAATAATGATCGGAAAAAGCATTGTTTTGTTCCGGATCAAGTGCTTCAAGTAAGGCCGACGATGGATCACCTCGATAATCTTTTCCTATTTTATCGATTTCGTCCAACATGAACACCGGATTTTTTGTCCCTGCCTGTTTTATTCCCTGGATAATCCGTCCCGGCAAAGCTCCAACATAGGTCCGTCTGTGCCCACGTATTTCAGCCTCGTCTCTTATCCCTCCCAATGACATCTTCCCAAATTTCCGACCCAGTGCCCGGGCGATAGACTTTCCCAGTGAAGTTTTCCCAACACCCGGCGGGCCCACAAAACAAAGTATCGTCGGTTGTCTGCCTTTTGTTTTTTGAGTTAGACCTTTCTTTTTTCTCATTTCCATCACAGCCAGATACTCCAAAATTCTTTCCTTAATCTTTTTCAAACCATAATGATCTTCATCCAAAATTTTTTCTGCTTGTTTTATTTCAACGTTATTTGGTGACATGACCGACCAAGGAAGATCTACCAACCAGTCAAGGTAAGTCCGGACATATGATGCTTCCGGATTAAACTGGGACATCTGTTTTAGACGCTTTAATTCTTTTTCCGCTTTTTCTTCAACTTCTTTGGGCATCTTGGCTTTTTTGATTTTTTCACGGTACTCGGCTGTATCTTTATCTTCCCCTTTTTCTCCCAACTCTTCTTCAATTGTTTTCATTTTTTCCCTTAAAATATTTTCCTTCATTCCCTGCTCAAATTTTTTTTGAGTTTTTGAAGTCAGACTGTATTCAATCTCAAGCACTTTAATTTCCCGATTGACAAAGTCCACTTCTTTTTTTAACTTTATCTTCAAATCGGTTTCTTCAAGCAACATCTGTCTTTCCTGAGGCTTCAAATCCAAAACAACCGCAATCTGATGCGCAAAGTTTATCGGATTATCAGTATTCAGGATGTTCATCAAAAAAACGAAGTCAACCGTTTTGCCTAAATTGATGGCTTTCTTAATCTGTGTTGAAATATATCTCGTCATGGCCTTAATCTCATCGTCTTCAATAATTTTTTCTTTGATGACCTCGACCTTGGCTTCAAACCAAGTATCCTGCTTGATAAAAGACAGGATTTTGACTCTTTGGATTCCCTTGACCAAAGCATTGATTTCGCCTTTATCACCGGGGACAGTTTTGTCTATCGTTGCCATTACTCCAATCTGATAAAGTTCGTCACTTTTTGGATCGTCTTGTGCAGGGTTTTTTTGCATTAAAAGAATCACTTTTCTATTTCGTCGCAGAGCTTCATTAATGGCCGCAACGCTTTTCGCCCGTCCAAAAACAAGAACATTTTCCGTACCGGGAAAAACGATTCCGTCACGCACCGAAGCCACCGGACAAATGTATTGTTCTGACGCTCCAATTAAAAATGCCATATAATTTAGCAGTATAACAAAGTAATTGCTAACTGTCAATCCCCTTTTTTTAGGGTTAAACCTATAGTATTAACAGCCTATTCCAACCCTCTAAACCCTGATATCTGTTCAACTATCTTGCTCTAATTAAATAAATAATTTTGTTATTTTTTCAAAATCAACAAATCTTTTTTTATTAACCAAAGTTTCTTTCTTTAATTGTGAAATTTGATCCGTATACGACGGCTTTTCAACCTGATAGATCACACCAAGTGGGAATTTTTCTTCGTTCGTCTCCAAACTTTTTTCTACAGCAGTTTTTAAGTTATTTTTTTTATAATTTTCATCAAGTTTATAAACCCTCTGTTGATAGTATTGATAAGTATTGACCTTGTTAAAAGTCACACATGGTTGAAGAATATTAATCAAAGAAAATCCCTTATGCTTTATTCCTGCTTTAATCATTGAGGCTGTGTGGAGGACATCGCCGGCGAAGCTTTGGGCGACGAAGGTCGCGCCTGAAGTAATTGACAAAGATAAGGGATTAATCGGTATTTCGATGACTCCTGAGGGAGTTGATTTTGATTTAAATCCCTTCTGGCCTGTTGGAGCCACTTGGCCTGTCGTTAAGCCATAAACTCTATTATCATGGGTAATTACCGTTATGTCATGATTGCCGCGGCAGGCATGAATCAAATGATTACCGCCCTCGCCATAACAATCGCCATCGCCAACTATGGCAATGACCGGTAGTTTATGATTTGCCAGCTTTATGCCTATTGCATTCGGTAAGGCTCTGCCATGCAGAGAATGAATGGCATAGACATTCAGAAAATCATTCATGTTACCTGAACAACCGATACCAAAAACCGCCGCCACAGACGATGGGTTCAAACCCAATTGTATTAAGGCTTGTTTGATTGCCACTCCAATTCCCCAATCTCCGCATCCCGGACACCAGGTCGGGTCGTAGCCGGAAAAATCTTGGATTGTGCTGACGTTCATATAATATTTATAATAATTATAATTTTTATAACGATTATCTTACTCCGGACACAATCTCTTTTACCGTAATCGGCCTTCCGTCATATCTTAATATGCTTTCTTTAATTTCTATTCCTGTCTCCATTGTCAATAACTTTCCAAACTGTCCCCAAGAATTATTTTCCACCAAAACATATTTTTTATCTTGATTTAAAAGGTCGGTAACTTTTTCTTTATCAAGTGGATATAAATGATTAAAGTGAATAAAGGCTGTAGCCGTTCCTTTTTCAAGAAGAAGTTTTTGCGCTTGCAAAACCACCCCTTTGGTTGAACCCCAGGAAACAAAGACGATTTCCGATTTTGATATATCTCCGTATACTTTTGGCATGGAAAAATCTTTTTTCAGATAAGTTAGCCATTTTTTCGCTCTTTTGTCTACTTGTTTAATTCTTGATTCGGCTTCTTCAGTCGTATGTCCGTCTTCAAGATGCTCATAAGAATTCTCCTGATAATAGTATCCCGGCGTTCCCGGAATCAATCTCGGGGAAATACCATCTTCTGTTATTTTATATCTTAAATATTTTTGCTTGCCCTCCGTAGCTTTGGCGAAGGAGGGTGATTTGTTATTTATTATTTGGTTAATTAGTTTTCCTCGATTAACTTTATAACTATTAATAAAATTGTCTACAAACTTTTTACTTACAGACTTATGCGATTCCGAAAGATACATATCAGACATAACGATTACCGGCAATTGATAAATATCAGCTAAGTTAAAAGCTTTTGCTGTTAGTTCAATCATTTCTTCATTGTCTCCCGGAGCTAAAACAATCTTGGGAAACTCACCATGACCGGAGAAAACCGTGAACAACAAATCTCCCTGCTCAGTCCAAGTCGGCATACCGGTCGCCGGACCCGGCCTTTGCGCCAAAAAAATCACTAAAGGAATTTCTGTGATTCCGGAAAAAGAAACTGATTCGACCATCAGAGCAAATCCTCCACCGGACGTTCCGACTGCCGATCGGACACCCGCAAATGATGAACCGATGGCCGTATTGATTACCGAGATTTCATCTTCAGCATGACGGACCACCATGCCGATTTTTTCCTGCCAAGCAGCAAGTGTAGTCAAAACCGTTGACGATGGAGTCATTGGATAAGCGCTGTAAACCCGGCAGTCGGCAATTACCGATCCTAACGAAAAAGCATCATTGCCTGTTATGACAAGCTTATCTCCTTCTGATTTTTTGATTAAATAATTTAAAATTAAACCGGAATAGCTCTTTTTAACTTCAGCATAGCCTGCCTGAACAAACTGTTTGTTAAAATTTATGACCGCCTCCCCTTTTTTAGCAAATTGTTCCGAAATCATTTTTATTAGTTCGTCAATGTCTCCTCCCAAAATTCCAATTGATGCACCAAGAGCAATTGTATTTTTCATCACCGGCTGACCTTTTAAATCGGTTAGAATTTTTTTGAAAGGAATAATGATTTTTTTGCAGTTTTCTTTTATTTCAAACTCATCTTCATCAAATATCACTAAACTTTTCGGAGTTAATCTGATTTTATGCTTTTCATAAGTTTCTTTGTTTAAACAAACTAAAACATCAATGGTTGGACTTAAATGAGATACGTCAAAATCAGAAACATGGACTTCATAGGCATTATGACCGCCGCGAATAAGTGAAGGATATTCAACGTAATCAAAAATGTGATAACCGGAGCGGGTGGCAATCTTTGAAAAAACAACACCGGTTGTCATTATCCCAAAACCAGCCTCTCCTCCAATCAGCCAAGTAAAATCCGTCATATTATTTTGGAAACACTCTATTTCCTTTTTCATCTTCAATAATTATTGCTGCGACCGGACAAGCTTTGGCTGACTCAATGATCGTCTCAATCGTATCTTGATCCGTAGTTTCAAGAATGACCGCTTTGGCTTCACTGTCCAGTTCGAAAGTGTTTGGAGCAACTGCTATGCAGGTAGCCGCTCCGATACATAACGTGCGGTCAACCCAAATTTTATATTTATGGACTATAACCGGTCCAGACGGATTTTTGGGATCTTTTAAATTACTCATATAACTTATATGTTAAATGTTCGTTGTTGATTTGGCAAGTTTAATTATTTTTTTGTCATCCATTTTTTATATCTTTCTTCAATTTGGTTTCGGCTGAAAGTGATTCGTTCATGTTTTTTTTGCAAATCTGCCGGAATTGGTTTTTTTTGATCAATTAAATATTGATAGATTGCTTCATCCAGCGCATCGATGGCTAATATCGAACAATGGATCTTTATTGGCGGTAATCCCTCCAAAAAATCTATGATGTCGTTTTTGCTTATTTTTAAAGATTCCCCGATCGTTTTTCCCTTCACAAGATCGGTAATGGCAGAGGAAGTAGCAATCGCCGCCGCACAGCCATAGGTCTTGAATTTGACCTGATCAATGACCGGTTCTTTTTTTCCGATTTTTTTCATCTTTAAATATAAAGACATTACGTCACCGCAAACGATGTTGCCGGCTTCTCCGACTCCATCGGCATTTTTTATTTCCCCGTAATTATGAGGGGAGCGGAAATGTTGTAAAGTTTTTTTAGAGTACATATTAAACTTTAAACGGTGAATATTGTTTTAGCTTATTAACGACTTTAACAAAAATTTTAATTGCTTTATGAATTTCTTCTTCAGTAGTAAATCGCCCCACACTTAAACGGATCGAGCCGTGAGCAATCTGCGGTTTTGCACCACAAGCCATTAAAACATGTGAGGGCATTAAATTGCGGGAAGAACAAGCCGATCCGGTTGAGACCTCAACCCCGGCAAAATCCAACTCCATCAGTAATGATTCTCCTTCAATACTTGGGAATGAAATATTGGCATTATTAGATAACCTATTAACCGGATGACCGTTAAGATGAGTTCCTTTAATGTTTTTTAAAATTCCGTTAATCAACATGTCTCTTAATTTTTTTTGCTTTTCATTTTCTTGTTTACTTTCTTTATACAAAATCTCAACCGCACTACCCATTCCAACAATGGCCGGAACATTGGACGTGGATGAACGCAATCCCTTTTCGTGGCCACCGCCATGAATAATCGGTTCAATAATAACTCCTTTTTTAATATACAAAATAGCAGCACCCTTTGGACCGTAAATTTTATGCGAAGAAGCAGTTAATAAATCTATTTTCATCTTTTCAACATCGATGTTAACTTTTCCCAAACTTTGAGAGGCATCGGTGTGAAAATAAACGCCTTTTTGATGACAAATTTTTCCGATTGTTTTAATGTCCTGAATCGTTCCGATTTCGTTATTGCCATGAATAACTGATACTAAAACAGTTGATGATGTAATTAATTTTTTTAATTGATTGATATTAATAAATCCGTATTTATCAACATTAATTTCGTCGACTTTAAATCCCTGTCTCGCAAGCCAACGGGATGATTCAAGAACGCAGTCGTGTTCGATTGAAGAAATAATAACATGGTTTTTTCCTTTTTCCCTGTTGGCAAAAGTAATTCCCTTAAGAGCCAGATTATTGCTTTCAGTTGCGGACGAAGTAAAATAAATTTCTTCTGGTTTTGCTTTGATAAACGAGGCGATTATTTTTCTTGAATTTTCAACAGCGTCGGATGCGACTTGACCCATCTGGTGCAATGACATTGTGTTGGCAAATTTATCGGAAAAATAAGGCATCATCGCCTTCAATACCCGCGGATCAACCGGAGTCGTCGCGGCATAATCCAAATATATTTTTTTCATAATAATTTAATTAATTTAATCTTCTTTAATTGAGAAACAATAACTTTATTTAATTCATTTTTAAGAACGCTTTTTTGCGTACACAAGTCTTCAAACTGGCAATCGTAAGAATCGTCAGCGCAACTGCAAACAGAAATGTCGTCATTAAATATTTTCAAATAATCATAGAGAGAAATAGTTTTAATATTTTCCGATACTAAATATCCACCATTTTTTCCTTCTTTACTTATAAGCAATTTGCTTTTAACTAACTCTGCCGCGATTCGAGCTAAAAATCTTTTAGGAAGTTTCGTTTCTTTTATCAAGTCCGAAAGATTAACTAATTTATTTTTTTTATAAATGCTGGAGATGAACAAAATCCCGTAGTCTGATTGTTTGGTGATGGTGAGCATAATTAAACTAACATATACTTATTTGGTAATAGTTTAACAAAAGAAAAAATAATGTCAATAGGTTTTATACGTTGTTATTCCCTCGGAGGAGGGAATCCATGTCACGGGGGATGAAAGATAATTCGATCAAGTTGATCAACGTCATTAACAAATAAACCTTTTCCCGCTTTAAAGCCGGCGACGACTCCGATCATAGCCGCATTTTAAGAACTCAATTAATTCTTTAGGTGAAACAATTTTGAATTCATTTATTTTATTCTTTAAAGAAAGAACGTGTTTTTTATCTAAAGACACTAAAAAATCAGCTTTTATTTGTTTAGATGAAGTAAATAGATGAATATCTCCCTCATCTAATAAAATTTTTTTATAATAACTAAAAAAATTTTCGTCTGGAGCTGAAACAATTAAAAAACTTTTTGTGATTATTTCTTTTGCTTCATCTACTTCAATACTTGTTTTATGAATATTTCTTAATACTTCGTTGATAATAATTTCATTGATTATGCCTATAATTTTCTTTTGCTTAACAAATTTTATCAACTTAGCTGAACCACCCTTTGAAGAACGAAAACCTGATAATATTACCGAAGCATTAAAAAAAACCTTAAGCTTTACCTTAAATCTGTTCATACTAGCTTTTTCCTTTTAAGTTCTTTTGTTTCTTCATCGTCCAACTTAAAAAACTCTTCTATTTCCTTATCTGTATAACTTCTTACTTTATAAGGTAATGTTCTTACAGGTTCTATTGTCAATTTATCTTTATCTTTTTTAATCCTAACTAAACCATTCTCTTCAAAACCAAATTCTTCACGAAATTTTTTTGGAATTGTAATCAACCCCTTTGGTTGTAATTTAACCAATTCCTCTTGAATTAATTGTTGCATAAGAATATAAGAATTTCTAACTTTCTATATTTTAGAAAAAAAATAACAATTTGTCAATAGATTATAAATCATAGAGTCCAACGTGGAATACGGTCAAGCTCATCTATGTTTTTAACAAACAAACCTTTTTCTGCTTTGTAATGAGCAATAACTCCTATCATCGCGGCATTATCTCCGGTCAGATATTTATAAGAAGGAAATAAAACTTTACTTTTATATTTTTTAATTAAATCTCTAAACAATCTTCTTAATCTCATATTGGCAATTACTCCGCCGCCAATAATTAAACGGTTGATACCTGTTTGTTTAATTGCCATCTCCGTTTTTTTTATTAAAGTATTAAAGACTGCTTCTTGAAAAGAGCTTGCCAAAAACTTAACCTCCGAGGTTTTTACTTTGTTTTGCTCAAGCTTAACCTCGGAGGTTTTTCCTTTTTTCAAAAAATAATAAAATGAAGTTTTTAATCCTGAGAAAGAAAAATTTAGATCTTTTGATTTTAACATCGGCCGGGGAAAGTTATGAAAGTCTTTGTTTTTAACTTCCTTTGCCAATCTTTCAATCACCGGCCCGCCTGGATATCCAAGTCCGAGTAACTTTGCCGCTTTATCCAGTGCCTCACCGGCCGCATCGTCCAATGTCGAGCCGATTACTTCATATTCCAAATGATTTTTAAAAATTACAAACTCCGTATGACCACCGGAAATAATCAATGCCAAATAAGGAAACTTAAAATCACGTTTTGGATTTCCTTGACTGTTTTGGACAAAAGCCGAATAAATGTGGCCTTCAAGATGATTGACGCTGATTAATTTTTTCTGATATTTTTCAGCCAACTCTTTGGCCTTTTTTATTCCCACTTCCAAAGCAACCGCCAAACCGGGACCCTGGGTGACGGCGATGTAATCAATATTTTGTAAGGAACGCATATATGCGTTCCCTATCCGATGAAATGCTTCTTCAACCACAAAATCTATCCTCTCTTCATGAGCCCGTTTGGCAATTGACGGCCCCACCCCTCCCCACTTTTTATGAAGCAATACCTGAGAATAGATGACATTTGACA
>JBBTSP010000031.1:0-11186 GCA_038064655.1 Patescibacteria group bacterium
TAATTAAAAACTAAGTCAATTTTATTTTTTAAACGATAAAGTTTAAGGTAAGCTTTTTCATCAGCTTCGATCGGATATACATTACTGGCAATTGATTTAAAATGACTTATCATTACTTTAATTGTTTTTGGATCATCAAAATCAGCTTCCAACTGACTTCTGGAATCTTTGGGATCGGGATAATGGCGACGGACGTTATATAAAAAGGCAATATTCATATATTAAAGTAAGTCTAAAACTTGGGCTGACCGAATACTTCAAGTAATTTATAAAGTTGTTCCTGAAGATCATAAGCTTTTTTTTTATTTTTTCCCAAAATTGTGTACATTAAAATATTAAATTTTAAATATTCCAACGACGAAACAATCAATCCTTCTTTCTTTTTTTTATCATAAAGAATTGGCCTTAAAACATCAAATAATTTTTTAACACTTACATTTTCTTGATTACTGATTTTAAAATTATTTCGGTTTAATACATAAACATCGGACATAAAGTCTTCGCCATATAAATCATAAACCAATTTATAGATATCGGTTCCACCTGTGTTTCTTGTATTTGATTCACAAACATAAATATGCTTATTATTGGCTATCATATCGATGTCAAAATGCCCCCGGTAACCGGCTTCCGCATACTGTTCGGCTATATAATAACCGGTGTCGATGATTCTGGCGGCCGTTCTCTCGTTGATGACATCTTCGTGGATATCCAATCCATAATATTTTCCTTCTTTGGTAACCATCATCACGCAATAATAAAGCATCTCAATCTTTCCGCTTTTGTGTATTTTAAATTCAATGTTCGGAAAAGCTCCGGGTGAGGAATAATTAACATCAATTAATTTTTCAATAATGATAGGAAATCTTTCCCAATAACCATCTTCAGACAAAAGTTCATAGATCCGTTTTTCACATGACTTATAATCTTTCGGCAATTCACCGTCCCGGAAAATTAATACTCCATGGCCGCCGCTACCTTTATTGGTTTTTAAAACCACACCTTTTTCCTTGATATACCTGTTGGCGGCAATTTTGGCGGCGTCTAATTTGCCGATGCAAATAACTCCGTCCGGCATAATAAAATCCGGTTCGACGGCTCCGCTTTGCTGGGCCAACTGCCTGATACCCGACTTGCTACCAAAGAAATTAACCGTCCAGGCATTTTCTATCTCCGGAGCTTCCGGAGTGACCACATTTATCCCCAGTTGAATCATTCTTTCTTTCAACTCTAAAAATTCCGGAGAAGTGGCATAACTGTACATGGCAACTTTTTTATATTTTTTTGCTTTACTGATAATTTCACCAAACAACTGTTTGTCCGTATAAAGATCCTTACAAATTAAAGCCGTCTTCATTTGAGGGACATAAATATCAACTTTTTTATTGTTGGTTAAAGATTGAAAATAATTTTTGAAGGAATTGGAAATTTCAACCGGAGAAATATATATAAATTCACTTTCGCTGGCATTAGCAAATATATAGCACTCTGAAGAAAGATTACAGTCATTTATCAACTCATAACGTTTTTCAATCGGTTGAATCGACGATAAAAAAGACCACTCATCTTCGACAACATTGTAAATATAAATTACTAACTCCTTTTTCGATTTTTTTTGAATAATTTTTTTATGTCTTTTTTTGAATGGAGTTTTTTTTCCTCTTCTTCTTTCTTTTTTTTTCATGTTAATTTCAATACCAAAATTATCAATAATTTTATCTATTTGTCAAGGGGATTATAAGAAAATTTAAAGAAGATTATTTATTTTTAAATCTGGCTCTGACATTTCTTATTATTTTTTTGATTATTAATTCAAAGGGGATATTATTTGCATACAGCATATAACCTAAAGCTTCACCTGTTCCGTACGGTCCAAAGGCAGGATTAGCATTAGGATCAATAAAATAGTATTTGCCATACTTATCAATAATTATTTCAAATCTGGCATAATCTTTCATTTCTAAAATATTAAAAGCTTTTGCTATGTCTGTTTTTATTTTTTTATTCAAGATGTATTTTTTTACATCATAAAGTTCTACATCGCCCCAGGCGACTTCAAAACCAAACAATGAGTATTTTTCTTTTTTAAAAAAAATTCTTTCTTCTGCTAAAAATAATTTATCAACATGGTCATCTATCATTAAAGCGGTTATTTCTTTTCCGGTGATATATTCTTCAACTAATACTGTTTGTTTATATTTAAGAATTAAATATTTAATTCTTTTTCTTAAATCTTTTTCATTTTCAACAACTGAATCCTGGTTAATTTCCAGACTACCATGTGATTGGTTTAATTTTAAAATTAATGGAAATTGAAGATTCCTATCAATTAATTCGTTTTCCGTAAAAAATAATTGAAAGTTTGGCACCTTTAAATAGTTTTGCCTAAGTATTATTTTTGTCAAATATTTATTTTGATTTATAGTTAGACCGTTTACTGATGCGCCTGTATAAGGAACTTTGATCAATTCTAAAGCGGCAGGAATTAAAGGGGAAAGATCTTCTTTTCCATAAATAGAATCAACTAAATTAAAAACAATAAACGGTTTTAAATTATTTAATTTTTTTATTGAATCAAAATTTCCCGGTAAAAGAATAACTTTATAACCTAATTTTTCTATATATTTTTTTACTATCTTCGAACGGGGAAATACTTCGACCTCAGTAAGATATACTTCATGAGTAGCAAAATATTCTTCTTTTGCCTCTGAATAAAGAATGACCACTAATTTGTTATTATTAGATTTATTCACTTCTTTATTTTTACATTTTATCATTTTTACTTCTATGTTATACTCAAACTATGAGAAAAAACTTCTGGCAATACTATTCGGGTGGTCTTCGTAATTTTGGTGAAGCTATTATTAATATATTTATTTTTCTTCCTTATTTTTTTTCTATTTTATCCTTATTAAAAACTTTATTCCAACCTTGGCGAAATTTAATTGTTAAAAAAACCATTGTAGGTTTTACCTTTACCGATTGGGCTAATCGATTAGCCTTTAATCTGATCTCCAGATCAATTGGTGCGATTATGCGATTATCAATCATCTTTTTTTATTTTATTTTTCAAACTGTTTTTTTGATTACCTTACCTTTTATTGTCCTTTTATTTTTTTTCCTATCTCCTATTTCTTATCTCCTATCTCTTACTAAAAACTCTCCCGATGAACAAAAAAAACTTTCAAAAGAAAAATTTTTATCAAATCATCTTATGAATGAAGAAAATAGAAAAGCGGTTGAGGACTGGTTTGAAAAATATTATCAGCAACATCTGCAAAAAACAAACTGGTGGAAATTACCTAATCTGTTTTCTTACCCGCCTTTGGCCCGCGATTGGGCCGTTGGTTATACCCCTATTCTTGATCAGTATGCGACCGATTTGGCCACTTCCACCTATCTTCATCACATCAAAAACATTGTTGACAGGGAAAAAGAAATTAAAGAAATTGAACAAATTTTAACAAAATCCGTTGAAAGCAATGTAATTATTGTTGGCGAAGAAGGAGTGGGAAAACACACGATTATTGATGCTTTTGCCAAAAAAATTTACTTGGGCAAAACTAATGTTCATCTAATGTATCGGAGAATCTTAAAGCTTAATATGGAAAGGATTTTAACCGAGTTTATTGATCAAAAACAACGGGAAAATTTTTTGGAAGATTTGTTGGATGAAGCGGCCCAGGCAAATAATATTATTCTTTTTATTGATGATTTTGATAAATATATTTCCAGTGAAAATGAAAGAATTAATCTGACCACTTCTTTTGAAAAATATGCTAAGACCGAATTAATCCAGATTATTGGCATTACTACGCCTTTTGCTTTTCAACAGTATATCTTCCCCAACGAAAAAATAAACCGGATTTTTAATAAGGTCGAAGTCTATGAAGTAAATGAAAAGGATGCGGAAAATATTCTTCTTGATGCTGTTTTTTTATTTGAGGAACATTATAAGATTTTTATTCCTTTTGAAACCGTTAAAGAAATAATCGAAAAAAGTCAGTTTTATCTGACCTATATTCCGTTTCCTGAAAAAGCGGTTGATCTTTTGGATTTAGCATGTGTTTATGTATCTTCAAATAGCCCTAAAAACCCTAACCGCCCCAAGGTTACCCCCGAGATTGTCAATCAGATTCTCACGGAGAAAACCCATGTTCCAACCACGATCACCAAACAAATGAAAGAAAAATTGCTTAATTTAGAGACACTTTTATTTTCCCGGATTATTCAACAGGATGAAGCTGTTGGCAAATTATCATCTGCCCTTCGCCGATCTTTTTTATTGATTGGTAAAAGAAAAAAACCGTTGGCCTCTTTTTTATTTTTAGGTCCAACCGGTGTCGGTAAAACCGAAACCGCCAAAGCCATTGCCAATGTCTTTTTTTCCGATGATATAGACGTACAGACGGGGCATGCCCCGTCTCTACAACAAAAATATCTTCTCCGTTTCGACATGTCCGAATTTCAATCCAAATATGATATTCCCAAATTGATCGGGGATAATAGTAGTCCCGGTTTTCTTACCAAGGCGATTCGTGAACAAAGTTATGGGGTTTTGCTTCTTGATGAAATTGAAAAAGCTGACAAAAATCTGATTAATATTTTTTTAACAATGATTGATGAAGGTTATTTTACCGATGGAGCGGGTAGGCGGGTTGATTGCAAAAATCTGATTATCATCGCCACCTCCAATGCCGGTTCTGACTTTTTGTATTCTCAAATTAGTCCAATAAGTCCCATGAGTCTTATAGACCAATTAGTAAAGCAAAAAACCTTCTCCCCCGAGTTTCTTAACCGTTTTGACGGTGTGATTGCTTTTCAACCCCTAAGCCAACAGTCAATCAAAATATTGGCAAAAAAAATAATTGACCGGATCAGCGTCGATATTTTCAAACTTCATAAGGTAAAAGTGTTCGTCTCTGAAAGAACTTTTGAAGAAGTGTCACGAAAAGGGTATAGTCCAGGTTTTGGCGCCAGAAATCTTGAAAGAACGATTCGTGACGAAATAGAAGATAAAGTTGCTAAAATTATTCTTTCCGAGAAAGCCAAACCGGGAGAGAGAATTAATCTATGATATATGGGTAAATTGATTGTCATTGAGGGAACTGATGGTTCGGGTAAAGAAACACAGTTGCAGTTGATACTTGATTATTTAAATAAAAAACAGATCGGTCATGCTTCATTTGATTTTCCCCAATACGGAAAGACTTTTTTTGGAGATTTTGCCGGCCGTTTCTTAAATGGAGAATTCGGTCATTTTAGCCGGATTAATCCGTATTTAGCTTCTTTTCCGTACGCCGCCGACCGTTGGCAAGTGAAGGATCAGCTTTGGAAAGCTATCAATGATAAAAAATTTGTCATCTGTAATCGCTATACCCCTTCGGCTGTCTACCAGGCTGTTAAAGTTAAACCGGCGCAAAGAAAAGTTTTTTTAAAATGGGTCGAGACACTTGAATATGATGTTTTTAATATTCCCAAACCCGATCTGGTTTTTTTTCTCTATGTTCCTTTAATTTTTTCCCAAGTGTTGATTACTAAAAAAAACAAAAGGTCTTATTTGAATGGAAAACCAAAAGACCAGTACGAAAAAAATTTAAACTATCTGCAAAAAGTTGAGGATATGTATCTGACTATGGCAAAAAATAATAAAAATTGGATAAAGATAGATTGTATTGAAAATGGAAAAATTCTCCCTGTAGAAATAATTCACGGAAAAATTATTGACAAACTACCCCTCGCCTGATAAGCTTGGCGTATATGGACAAAAAATTTGTTTTTTTGATGATTGTTTTTTTCTTGGTTTTTGGGGTTTTTATAACCTCAACATTGTTCAACAAACAAATTGCCAATATCACGCGAGCTTCCGGAGCGGCTGAACCGTCTTCACAGGCTTCCCTGATTTTTGCCTGGCCGTTAACTGCTAAAGTCGGTAGTAAGGTCGAAGTTAATGTTATCGTCAGAAATGCCAATAATTCAACTTTGGAAAAAAAGCAAGTAAAACTGGTGACTGATTTAGGATTAATTAATGGTTCGCAAGAATCAATTTTAGAATCAGATAAAACAGGAAAGGCTAGTTTTGTTTTATCTTCTGATACGGACGGTGTAGCTCATCTGACTGCCTTTGTTAATGGTAACATTCAATTAAGTCAAAAAATTTCCGTTAAATTCGAATAATGATACGAATGATGCAAATTTTTTCGTATTATATTTTATGAAGCATATAACAAAGGTTGTGATTCCTGCAGCCGGTTTTGGCACCAGATTTCTTCCGCAAACAAAAGCGATGCCCAAAGAAATGCTTCCAATTGTTGATAAACCGGTTATCCAATACGTCGTTGAAGAGGCAATCGATTCAAAGGTTGAGAACATAATTATTATAACCGGTTCAAATAAACGGGCAATTGAGGATCATTTTGACGCTCCTTCTGAAGATTTAGTCAAAAATTTACTTCAAGGAAAAAAGAATCATTTACTTGAAGAAATCCAGAGGATCTCCAACATGGCTAATTTTATCTATATTCGCCAAAAAGGACCCTATGGTAATGGAACTCCGGTTTTGACCGCTGAGCCGGTGATTGAAGATGAACCTTTTGCCGTTCTTTGGGGAGATGAATTTATCTATGCCAAACCACCCCGTCTGGCTCAAATGATTAAGGTCTATGAAAAACTTGGCGGTGTAGTTATTTCCGGAGTCAAAATAGAAAACAAAGAGGATTTAAAAAGGTACGGAATAGCCGATCTGACTCACGTTGAAAACAATGTCTACAAAATAAATAAAATCGTGGAAAAACCGGAAATAGACGAAGCCCCCTCTGACATTGCTACTCATGGCGGATATATTTTGCCACCGGAAATTTTTTCCGCCCTGAAAAGGATTAAGCCCGGTCGGGGAGGAGAAATATGGTTAGTCGATGCCATTAATTTGCTTAGAAAAGAAGGTGTTCCTATCTATACTGTTGTTATTAAAAATGGTAAATATTATGATACTGGAAACAAGTTTGAATATTTGAAAACCGTTATTGAATTTGCACTACAACACGAAGAAATCAATGGAGATTTTAAATCTTTCTTAAAATCCCTCAAATTATAATCTTTATAACTGTTATAATAACTATCTTATGACAAAAATTGATAAAAAAGTCGAAGAACTTTTTGCCGCCGGTGCCCATCTTGGTCACAAGGCCAACCGTGTCCATCCAAAAACAAAAAAATATATATATTCCTTCGAAAACGGTGTTTCCATCATTGATCTGACAAAAACCGTTGATTATCTAGAAAAAGCAAAACAGTTTGTGAGTGAGCTGGGAAAAAATGGAAAAATACTCCTTGTCATCTCCACTAAAAAAATTGTTTCCAATTTCACTAAAGAATTATGTCAAAAAAATAATCTTCCTTTCGTTAATACCAAGTGGCCGGCTGGACTTCTTACCAATTTTGAAATGATTATTAAAAACGTCAAAAAACTAAACACCATGCGTGAGGAAAAAGAAAAAGGGGAATGGAATAAATTTGTCAAACATGAACAGGTTAAACTAGACAAAGACTTGAAAAAACTGGAAAAATTTTACGGAGGGATTGCCAATCTTAAAAAATTACCGGATGCACTTTTTGTCATAGATATTAAAAAGGAGAAAAATTCTGTTAAAGAAGCCGGTGAAATGAAGATCTCCGTCGTAGCCGTGACCGATACCAACGTTAATCCCGATCCGATCAATTACCCAATTCCCGGTAACGACGATTCCGCCACATCTATAGAGTATTTTTTGAAAGAAATCATTGAAACATACGCAACGGGCGAAGGCAAAAGTGAAAAGTCAAAAGTTAAAAGTGATTCTGTCATTCCCTCGAAGGAGGGAATCCAGACCAAGAATGGATCCCCGTCTTCACGGGGATGACATGGTAGTTTAGAATTTGGAATTTAGAATTTGGAATTTTGCTATGTACGACATCAAAAAACTTAAAACTCTTCGCGAAGAAACCGGTATTTCTTTTTCCTTGTGTAAAAAAGCTCTTGAAGAAAGTAAAAATGACCTTGTTGATTCAAAAAAATTATTAAAAAAATGGGGGATTATTAAAGCAAAGGATAAATCCGAGAGAACAACGGCGGCCGGCTCCATTTTTTCCTATGTCCATCATAATAAAAAAGTCGCCTCGCTTGTTGAGTTGGCATGTGAAACCGATTTCGTTTCTGGAAACAAAGAGTTTCAGGTTTTAGGTCAGGAACTGGCTATGCAGGTCGCTTCGGTCAGAGCTGACACCAACGAGGAATTGTTAGATCAGGAATATATCCGGGATCCAGCCAAAAAAATTAGTGATTTGATTAAAGAGGCAATATTAAAATTTGGAGAAAATATTAAGGTCATAAAATATATAAGATGGAGTATTTAATAGTTTGATATTTGATATTTCTCCCTATGGATATTATTTCTTCTTTCAATCAATTGGCTGTCAAGACTATTGCTTCTTTGAAAGAAGATCTTAAATCTATCCGTACCGGCCGAGCTTCACCTTCGATTGTTGAAAATCTGCCAGTTGAAACATACGGAGGTCAAAGCAAACTCAAGTTACTAGAACTGGCCACCATTACTACCGACGGTCCTTCGTCAATATTGATAATTCCTTTTGACCCATCAATTATTCAGGATATCGAAAAATCAATTTTAAAGTCTCCTTTGGGATTAACACCAGCCGTTCAAGGATCAAAAATAATAATCAGAATTCCGTCTCTTAATACCGAACAGAGGGAGAAATATATAAAAATAGTCGGAGAAAAGATTGAGGAAAAAAAAGTTACCATCAGAAATCATCGGGATGACGCCAGAAGAACGATCAAAACGGCATTTGAAAAAAAGGAAATGAGTGAAGACGAAAAATATCGCCTAGAAAAAGATATTGACATTCGGTCAACAAAATTTATGGAAGAAATAAACTCTATTAAAGAAAATAAAGAAACTGAAATTAGAGAAGTCTAACAAATGATAATTTTAATTTTTCTCCTTACTTTAACTATTCTTGTTTTTGCTCACGAACTTGGTCATTTTTTAATGGCTAAAAAAATGGGAGTTAAAGTCGAGGAATTCGGAATTGGACTGCCTCCCAAATTATTTGGCATAAAGAGAGGGGAAACTTTGTACAGTATCAATTTGTTACCGCTGGGAGGATTTGTCAAATTATACGGAGAGGAATATGGTGAAACAAAAAAAGCAAACAGGAATAGAATGTTTATCAATAAAAAACCCTGGCAAAAAACTTTAATCGTTCTTGGAGGAGTCGTCGGAAATTTTTTATTAGGTTGGCTTATTTTTTCTTTTTTAGTTACTCAAGGCGTTCCTGTTCCAACTAATCATGTTGTTATTGAAAAAGTAACCAAAAATTCACCGGCCGAAAACGCCGGACTAAAAGAAAAAGACATTATTATAAAATTAATCCCTCAAAATTCAGAGTTCCCCCAAGTATCTTTGACATCATCTGAGATTTTGATTTCTCAAACTAATAAATTTGCCGGACAGGCCATTGGTCTTGAGATAAAAAGAGACGGCAAAACATTTTTGACAAAAATAATTCCTCGAAAAAATCCTCCCAAAGGTGAAGGACCTTTGGGAATCGCTATAACTTCTTTTACCGAAAAAAAATATCCCTGGTATAGCGCTCCTTATTACGGCTTAATTGTTGCTTTCAATATTACTTTTAAAATCGCTACGGAACTGGGGAAACTACTTTTCGGACTGATTACTTTTCAAAAAACTCATGTTGATATCGCCGGCCCGGTGGGAATCGCCAACTTAGCCGGACAGGCAATAAAGTTCGGCAGAAATGCCTTTATTGAATTTCTGGCCCTTTTATCTTTAAATTTAGCCATTATGAATATTCTTCCTTTTCCTGCTCTGGACGGTGGCCGGCTGATCTTTGTTCTGTATGAAGGTATTACTAAAAAGAGACCGAATAAAAATATAGAGAGATATACTAATTTAATCGGATTTATAGTCTTGTTATCTTTAGCCGCTCTTATTACAATTAATGATATTATTAAATTATTTAAATAAAATTATTTATAAACCCATGAGTCTAAAATTTGATAACATCACTATCTCGGGCGGTATTTCGACTGGAAAAAATACTCTTTTAGATAATCTTAAACCATACCTTGAGCCTTGTGGATGGAATTTCATCTCTGGTGGTCAGATTCTCCGTGATTTTGCCAAAGAATATATCCAGCCTTTGGCCAGTCTGGCTGACAAAAAAACTCATAATATGATTGATGATAGAACTATAAAATTTCTAGAAAACGGCCACTATGCTATTGAGGCTTGGTTGGCCGGTTTTTTTGCCAAAAAAATGAAAAATACATTGCGCGTACTTCTCGTTTGTAAAGACGATGCTTTAAGAATAGACAGAGTCGTCAATCGGGATAAAGTCTCAGTAGAGACGGCGAAAAAATATATCAAAGAAAGAGAGGAGACTAACTTTCGCGAATGGAGAAAATATTACGGTAATTACGATTTTTTCGACCCTAAATATTATCAACTTGTCATTAATACTTATACTTCGGGCCCTTTGGAAACTTTGGGCAAAGTTTTGGATAAGTTGGGATTTAGAAATAAATGAAATTATTTAATATTATTCCTGTCTTCATCCCAATTCTTTGGATTGTCTCTGATATATTGCCTAATTCTATTTAATGAATATTCATTGCGGACGATATGGTCGTAAAACGATTTTTGCCATCGAAATGAATTTAATCCTAATTCATGAATTGATCGCGATGAAAATGTTTTGAACCCACGAATGATTTCGGATAACGAATATTTTGTAGAGAACGGTTTTAAACCGTTCTCTACGTTTTTAATAATTATTATTCCGTGCACATGATTTGGCATTATTACAAATTCGTCCAACAAACAATTTGAATAATGATTTATTAAATCCAAATAACGTTTTTTGATTATTTTTCCATATGGATTTAAAACCATCTTTTTATTTTGAATTTTTCCAAACACACATTCACGTTTATTAACACAAATCGTCACAAAATACCAGCCCGATGACGAATAATTAAAATTCTTTAAACGATTAGGTTTTCTATCTTTTATAACCATAAAACAATGAAACCATTAAGTAATTATCTTGTCAACCGCTTACTTGTCCTTCGAAGCTTTAGCGAAGGAGGATAACCTACAAAAATA
>JBBTSP010000032.1:0-1185 GCA_038064655.1 Patescibacteria group bacterium
TAAATTTTTTATTAGATAAAAAGTATTTTCTTTTTTCTTTATCAGCTTCAATATCGTTGAAGATTTTTCAAGAGTGGTGGGTTCATATTGCTCAAATTTCTATCTCTGAACATTTCTTTGGAAAGAAGAGAAACTGGAGAAAGTAACTTTTAAAAATCCTGAAATATTCTTTAGTCTTTCCGCAATAAATTGAAAGTTGAATTTGAATCTATCTTTATGCTTAAAATAAAGCCTCCACCAGTTGATCATGTCTTGACGGGCTTTGAAGTTACCCATTGTTCTGGTAGTCATCATGTGATTATGAAGAACCTTAACATCATAAGCTATACCAAAAGACTTGTTTTGATGTGCCGAATCGAAGGACTTGTCCTGAGCGATCCGCCGGCTGGCGGAGAGTCGAAGGAAAAAGTCAACATCTTCAAGGTAAGCAAAAAAACTTTTATCAAATCCTTTAAGTTTCCTAAAAACTTTTGTTTTTACCAACAAACACGCTGCTGTTAATCCATTCAAGTTTGCCGATTCAACCGATCCAACTGATTTAACCAATTTAATTTTTCCATATGGCAGTACTTTATACCCATAATTTTCAACTTCACCGTTCGGATTTACCAAAATAGGGGATACCGCATCCAATTTTTTTTCTTCCGCAAATTCGATTAATCGATTAATCGATACATCTTCATAAAACTCAATATCGTCATTCAAAATTAACATCCATTTGGTCCTTATTTTTTTCGCTCCCTTATTAACTCCACCAGCAAATCCAAGATTTTTCTTTTTATTATCAACAACAACGATCTTATAAGGCTTATCTTTAAAGTAATTTAATAAATATTTTAATCCCTTAACGTTGTTTAAAGTAGGAATAATTACCGATAAATTTGCCTTCATAACAATTATTTTATCACAACCTTCTCCCACGGAAATAGGTCTCTACCAAAATGTCCGTAAGCGGCCGTCTTAAAATAAATCGGCCGTCTTAAATCCAACCCATCAATGATACCTTTTAGAGAAGTGTCAAGTAATTTTGCTACAAAACTATTTATTATTTTTATAGACTTTTTTTCCGTTCCAAATGTTTCTGTTTCCTGCATTACTGGTTTCTTAGCTCCAATAAAATAAGCTAACCTAACTTCGCAACGGTCAGCTAATTTATTAGCAACTATATTTTTTGCCAAGTAACGG
>JBBTSP010000033.1:0-4181 GCA_038064655.1 Patescibacteria group bacterium
AAAACCATTTTCCATTCCATTGTTTGTTTTTCTTTTTAAAATCGAGAAGAATTTTTATTGAGTATTCAACAATTTTTGGGTGATTTTCATTTTTTAGGTAAACGGTTACTTTCCCGTCCTTTTCTTGAATATCTAGAACTTCGTTCTTTTCAAGTTTTTTTAAAACTCTCAAGACTTTAGCTTTTTTGACTTGATAATTATTTATTGTCTTTAATAAATCTTGCAGATTATCTATCAATAATGAAAGGTTTGCTCCTTTTCGACCCTGAATAGATGAGTAACCAGATGTTAAAATGTCAGCAAAATACATTAGGATACCTTTTGTTAATACGCCGTAGTTAATAAACTTTTTATTAGTTATATAAAAATACTACCATCTTTGTACGATCGGTGTCAAGATGGTAAAAGAAACCGTTTATTGAATTATAATCTTCGAAAAATCCTCTTCATTAGCAGTTAATTTAATCAGACCATTAATGGTTGTATATTCATGTTTATCACTGCAGTAGACGGTCATCTTTAATTCTCTTTCAAAAAACTTGTCGATTCCCGGAATTCTTGACAGACCACCGGTTAAGACAATCCCTTTTTTCATGACCTCATCAACAACTTCCGAGGCCGAAGTTTCAATTAGTTCCTTGATACCATCAACAATCAAATTAAAATTAGTCAACAATGCTTCATTGATATCGGAACTTTTTATCTTTACCGACTTCGGCAGACCATTTTCCAAAGACTTACCCCTGATGACAACGGTTTTTTCAACACCATTAAAATTTAAAAGATCAATTTTCAGTTGTTCACAGGTTGCCTCGCCCAAAATCAGTCCATATTTTAAGTGAACATAATTAAATATAACTTTATTCATTTGATCCCCGGCATTTTTGAAAGTTTTTTGGGAAAGAATTCCACTTGAACCGACGATAGACAGTTCTATCAAGCCACCGCCCAAATCAGCCACTAAAGCCGGCTCATGGGAAAAAATATTTAATCCGGCGCCACTTGCCGTTGCCAAGGGTCTTTCCACTAGAAAGATTTGAGACATTCCTATTTTCAAAAGAGCTTCCTTAACAGCTTTTTGTTCGATTTCCGTCGCAATCGTCGGGACACTGGCAATTCCTATCATCATCGGTTTAAGCATTTTATTTTCCGTATAAAGATAGACCGATCTTTCCAAAAATTTCCGCAATAAAAAAACTTCGGCATCAAAATCAGAGATGACTCCGTTGACAATCGGTCTTATTACCCGGATAAAATCGGGAGTTTTCCCCAAAATAGTTTTTGCTTCAGTTCCGGTAAAAGAATAATCTTTAATCCGGCTGTTATAACCCAAGAAAGACGGCTCCCTTAAAATTACCCCCTTGTCTTTAATAGCTATTTTGGTGATCGAAGTACCTAAATCAAAATAAATCTCAAAGTTGGTAAAAAAAGGAAGCTTGATTTTTTTCAAAATTTCCATTAAATTAAGCATAATGATTGACCAAATTATCCAATTTTTTTATAGCCTGCTTTTTTTTGTCACTCCAATCCTCATGTCCAAAAGCACTTCTGAACTTTTTGAATTTAATAAAATGCTTTTTATTTATGTAATAACCATTTTTATAGCTTTCTTTTGGCTTTTAAAAATGGTTGTCAATAACAAAATTATACTAAAAAAAACTTTCCTGGATATTCCAATTATAGTATTTTTTTTATCTCAGCTTATATCGACAATTGTTTCCATAGATAAACACACTTCAATTTTTGGATATTACGGTCGTTTTAATGGCGGCCTGCTTTCGACTGTTAGTTACATAATACTCTACTTCGCTTTTGTCTCAAATAAAATTAATGTGGAAAAAACTTTAAAAGCAATCTTAACCTCTTCATTATTAGTTATATTTTGGGCGATTCCCGGAAAACTTGGTCACGATTTGACCTGCCTTTTGTTTACCGGCCAATTTAATAATTCCTGTTGGGATAATTCCACTTTAGCCTTTCGTCCCGAACTGCGGGCTTTTTCAACCTTAGGTCAACCTAACTGGCTGGGGGCCTATTTAGCAGTGACGTTTTTTATTGGAATATATTTTTATATAAGTCAAAAGTCAAAAGTCAAAAGTCAAAATTTAAATTCAAAATTAAAAAGTTTATTGTGGTTAATTTATTTATTTTTCAATTTCTCTATGATTTTATTTAGCCGTTCCCGTTCAGCCTTGTTGTCAGTTCTTATAGGTTTAATATTGTTTACGGGCTATTATGTATTTTTTATTAAAACAAACATTAAGAAATTTTTACTTATTTTGTTAATTGTTACTGCCGTTCCAATATTACTTTTCAAAACAGGTATAGACAAGACAGATAAATATTTAACCTTAAAAACATATCAAAATATTTTTATAAAAAAACCAGCTTCTTTACCAACTACCAACTACAAACTACCAACTACTAACTCGTCTTCCGTCACCGAGTCCTTTGATATCCGCAAAATCGTCTGGCAGGGAGCTTGGGAGTTAGGGCTAAAATATCCCCTGTTTGGAACCGGAGTTGAAACCTTTGCCTATAGTTATAATTTAGTCAGACCAGTTGCCCATAATCTGACCAGCGAATGGGACTATGTTTACAACAAGGCCCATAACGAATACTTTAACTTTTTAGCTACTACGGGTTTTATTGGGTTAGGAAGTTATTTGTTAGTGATAATCATATTCATAATATATTTAATTAAAAAATTACGAATTACTAACGTTTGCTTACTAATTGCCTATCTCACAATCCTCATTACCAACTTCTTCGGCTTTTCAACCACCACGATTCAGCTTTTCTTTTTTCTCATCCCAGCGTTTATATTCTCTTCTTTTGATTTTCAACCCCCTACCACCTACCCCCTACCACCTAACAAATTGACCAACCTACAGAAATTCATTATCTTTCTTCTTCTATCTTCTACTATCTATCTTCTATTTTCAATTTCTGTCTATTATCTCGCTGATGTTAATTATTCCTACGGGACAAAATATATCAAGATTGGTGACCAGCAAAAAGCCGCTGTCTATCTGGAAAAAGCAATTAAATTACGTAAAGAACCTGTCTATGAAGATCGGTTTTCTTCCTCTCTTTCCTATCTGGCGGCATTATCTACTTTGCAAAATCAGAAAGATTTAGCCAAACAAATAGCAGACATATCAGATACTTATAACCGCAAATTGGTTCAAGCATATCCAAAAAATGTTTTTTACTGGAAGACTCGGGCAAAAAATATGTACTATTTTTATCAGGTGACCGGTAATGAAAATGAATTATTGCAGGGTATTGAAGCTTTAAAAACGGCCCAAAAACTGTCTCCAACCGATCCAAAGATTCCGTATTCCCTGGCGCTTTATTATGCGACGCTCTTCGATTCAACTAAAAAAAATCTTGAAAGAGATGAATGGCGGAAATTATCCATAGAAGGAATTGAAAAAAGTATAAAGTTAAAATCAAACTATCAAGAGGCGTATTTGTTTAAGGAAGAATTATTGAAGAAGTACAATCTATATAAGGACGGACCTTAGGAAAAGGTCCGACCTTTACGGTGATACGTTCGAGCTTGACACTCCCCAAATACAATTATTCACAGTCGCTCCCGTTGAATCTTGACAAGGTCCGCATGAAGTCATAGTAGTGTTTGTATAACCGGATGATATATATGGAAGCATTTGTTGGTTATTTTCCAAACAGGCAAACAGCTTATAACTTGTCCCATCGGAAGATAGATATTGGTAGTCTTTTCCTGAAATCGGATCATTAGGAACTTTTTGCATATAAACTTTTTCAGTTCCAACACAAGCAGAAGTTTCACAAAGAGCGCTTCCAAAAGTTAAAGCGGTTGTCAAAGGATATACTTTTTTATCTTCGTAATACATCTCCAGTGCTCTTTGAGTCTGTTCTAAATCCGCCTTGCGTTTGGCATCACGGCCTTTTTTCAGCGAAGTAAAGAAATTTCCGGTAATTAAAGCAGACAAAACTCCCAATATAATAATCACTAACAAAAGCTCTATCAGGGTAAATCCCTTCTTATTCATCATTTTACACACCAGTAGCATGTTTTTTGCGTTGGGTCAGCAGCTGCACATGTGTCAACGCCACCTACAGTATATTTCGTATTTGGATCACTGATAAATGATTTGGCGGTCGGTTTATAACAAACCGAAACTGTAGCATCT
>JBBTSP010000034.1:0-14828 GCA_038064655.1 Patescibacteria group bacterium
TAACCGTTCTGGAAGGAGCGGTTGGATCACCTCCTTTCTTATTTTCTTTCGATTTGAAAAGAAATTAGTCTGACATACTCCTCAGGAGTATGTACGGCTCTAAACAAATTTCCTAGCCCGATTATCAGGACTAAACAGGCGTGATTAATCACGCCCCTACATTTAACGAATGGACTTTGGCAGGGGATTGGAGACAGCGCCAACCACATTAGCGGGAAAGTACCGGTAAAAAACATTACCAATAATACTCTCTATTGTTACGGCACAAAATTCCCTGGAGTCGGACGATCTCGGTCGATTGTCACCCATGACAAAAAGATAACCCTGAGGAACCGGATAAGGAACCCCATTTTTTATACAACCGCCTTCCCAAAGATTGGTGGTTGCGGCAATATAATTTTCAGTTAATTGATTGTTATTAACTTTTACCACGCCGTCGGTGATTGTAATAATATCATCGGGCAAACCTATAATTCTTTTTATGTATTCGATATCAGGATTTTTCGGTGATTTAAAAACAACAACGTCGCCCCGTTCCATTTTTCTAAATTTGTAAGTAATCCGGCTAGTCAAAATATAGTCACCAGTGTGAAAAGTATTATCCATAGATGCGCCTTTGACCTGATTAGGAGTCAAAATAAAAAGATAAACAACGATAAACATTGATCCGATAAAAACAACCGTTTCCAAAATGTCCATGACAAAATCAATAACCGATTTGACAATCTTCATAAGGATTCATTGTAAAAAAAAAGCTAAAGTTTTACAAGCGGTTTTGTATAATTAATTACGGACTTGTAGCTCAATGGCTAGAGCGCTTCATTCACATTGAAGAGGTTAGAGGTTCGAGTCCTCTCAAGTCCACAAAAAACCCCGCCGCAAGGCGGGGTTTTTACTTCTAACGGAAAGTTACTTATCTTGTTACTGTAATTACCGCTGCGTTATCAGTTGTGGTTGCGCTAACCGTGACTCGGTTTTGAGCATCTCTTGATATTGAGTAACCAGTATCCCAAGCGGCGACTGTACAGTCTGTAATATTAGTTGCAGTCAATGACGGATCAGTCGGTAGTGCCGGAATATAATTAGGCATTAATTGACCACAGAGACTCGGAAAATTAGTTTTATTAAACACGGTTACCGTATCAGCAGTTAAACCAAGAACTTCGGCTGGCAGATTACCTTGAGTTTCAGCTACATATTGGTGAACAGCATTTAATATTTGTAATACGTCACTTCTTCTTTGAGTGTTTTTTGCCTGACCAAACTGTCTGGCCGGATTAATGGCAATCAGAGTAATTGCTAAAAGTATCGCTAAAATACCTATAACTACTAACAATTCAATGAGAGTGAAACCTCGTGATAGTTTTTTCATAAATTTATTTAAAAATAATAACTAACGCTCAGAATAATAGTTTTAAAAATTAATTACAAGGGTAATAATACTATAGGTGTTTAATTAAGGCTGTTTTTTATTAAAAAAAAGACTAAAACTCCAATCAGAATAACAAAAACGGCAATTAAAATTGGCAGTAAAGATCGATTTTCGTTACGATTTATTTGGCTGTTGATGAGACTTTTTTCTTTATTAGGTACCTTATCTTCTTCTATCAGGTTATTATGTTTAAAACTATCTAATTTTTTCCAGATTTCTTTGGCTGATTCGTCTCTGACTCCAGCTCCAAACAAAGAATAAGGAAAAACAGCCATAAAATTACAGTTCTCTTTTTCAAAACAATCTCTAAGAGCAGTGATAAGATCTTGATTGGTGGCGATTAATTTCTTTTTATTATCTTTAATCCAAGAATGTTCTAAGACATTTTCAAAAGGAATACTGTCAAAAAAGTCTTCTTCTTCTTTTAACTGGGTGTCAGTCTGGGGAAGATTCCAATCTTTTTCAAATAAAACTTCAGCTGTAATAATGACAATAAGAGATAAAAAACTTAAATTGTTTTGATTAACAAAAGAATGAATCAAATTCTGCAGTTTAAGTTTGTCAACTATCTCCAGATCATTGATAATCTCTGGAGGACAATTTAACCTTAAAAAAGCCTTATTTTCCAGATATAAAGACAGACCGGTTTTATCCAGCCATAAGACTCCATTTTGTTTTTTTATCAGATCGGTCATTAGGGGATCTCTTGCCAATTGGTAACAGTCATTTGATTATTATTATAACTAATGTTGACCTGAATTTTTCGAGTTAAATTATTAACTTGACCTTGACTGACAATTGTTGAACCGGTAACAGTAATCACAGCAGTACCTTCACCAATTGATGGTAAGGTCTCACCAGTGTAATTTGGGTCACGCAGCAGCCGCATCAAGGCGTTTTCCGCTCCAGCTTCAGCCACATAATAAGCATCAATTCCTTGTTGAACTTCACTGGCGGCCCGGGTATTGGCAATAACAATAATAACAGCCGAGGTGATGACTGTCATCGCGACCAGGACAAACATCAGTAAAGTCACTAAAACTTGTCCTTTATGGTTTTTCTCGTAGTCCAGCCACGGTTTCATATGATTGGGTTTCATAGCCTGCTTGATTTTTAACTAGGCTATTGATGGTAAAATTAATTTTAATGACATCGTGAATATCGCCTTGACCCAGTCTGGTAAATTGAAGATTAGAAATAGTCGTATCATACCCATTGAGCCTATTACCATCAGACAAAACGAGATTACCACCTTGAAGAGAGTATGAATTATTAACCCCATTAATAACTAAATTTAAAATAGGTGATTGGTCTGAAGGCTGAGCGGGAATACTAACTGTTGAGGCCTGATGAATATCATAGATAAATTTATTAATCAGATAACTGCTATCTTGTTGGACGTTGGAAGTGGACTCGGTTTTTGTCCGTAAGCGAGCCATGGAGATAAATAGATCGGCAAAAACCAGCAAAAGAATGGACAGAATCCCAATATAAAGAAGAAACTCGATAATGGTAAACCCGTTGGATTTTCGATTTTTCATGGTGAATAATTAAAAGTTATATCATATAAGGTTGGTGCCTGATTAGGGTCAGTAGTTTTTAAAATTGCTTTATATTTAAAACAACGGTTAGGATTATTATAACCAGATACAGGATTACCAAAGGGCACGACACCCTCAATGGTCGTCACACCGGTATTAGCAGTTTTAAACGTACTGGTGGTCGGATTAGCCGGATCAGGTCCAATAAAAATGTAGGGACTAATACAATCATTGTTGGCAACCTGTATTTCGACCGTACTACCGGATATCGGTTGATTAATATTGGTAACAAAACGATTAAAAGCCGTCGGAAAGGCAAATTGATGAACCTGCGAGATAAATGTTCCCTCAGTAGTGAAACTGCCTCCAGGACCACCCTCAATCATCTGTAATTCTTTAGCCGAATCTTCGGTGATAATGTAGGAAAAAGTCCGGTTGTTTTCAACAATTGCAGAGATACCGTTGATCTTTAAACCGGAAACAGAAATCTTTCCACAGAAATTAGCTTCGTCCTTGTCAATATCTTTAAGAACAATATATTGATCGCCGTCATAACCAACGAATATTGCTTTATTTCCCGAAACCAGGGTTACGGCTTTGGGATTCATATCTCCGTTAGTTTTAGTATCATAAGATTTTTTGATCGAAAGACTGCCTTTATTGGTGGTATCAACAATAAAGAATTCACTCTTTCCGACGGTCGTTGAAACACTAGTCACCACATAAGCCCGATTGCTGTCAGACCGGACAAAAACTGCCTGACCTGCTTGATCATTTAGTTGAATCTGACCTCCAGATATATCTATCAAAGAGATCTGATCGGTACCGTCAACAATTTTTAGCTGATAACCGGTTGAATCAAGGGCAATAAAAACAAAGCCATTAACAACATATATCTTTTTTCCAACCACTTGACTGTCATCTATTTTTAAAGAAATCGACCCTTTAGCGGTCGCGCTCGTTCTATCACTGGATAATTGATACCGATATAGTATGCCGTCTGACGTTGTTACATATAACATATCGCTTTCGACAAAAATACTGTTGGCATCGATATTTCCAGGCAAATTTATTTCCAGTGTTTTTACCGGTATATCTGTGTTTGTTTTCAAAATAACCACTTCACTGTTGTTTGTATCGGTTGCTAAATAAGCAAAATATTCGCTACCTATTGTTTGACCATAAACATCGTTAGTTTTATAACCATCATATGTTCCCAGTTCAATAACGACCGGAGCACCAGAGCTCGGAACAGCCACACTAATATTGTAGAATGATTTTCCGGAAGCGTTATCACCTGTTCCTACAAAAGCCCGTCCGGGACTAGCAATCACTCCTTTAGCTTCTCCTTGACCGCTTAAATCTTTTATAACCGCTGGATCTACCGGAGCACACCAATCAAGGCTACCTCCGGCTCCCAGAGTGACTTCTCCATCGTCAGTAAAGCTACCAGTTGTATCTTTGATTAAAATGGTTGCTGGTACAGTTCCTAATTTGAAATCAGCTTCTTTTTTAGTTTCAGTTAAAGGTAAATTATCCCTGAAACGGGTCATATAGGTAACATGGTTTATTGAAGAAACTTTGGGAGTCGCCCATGAGATAGAGGTCGTGATTTTTTTTGTTGACGGATCAAGAGTACCGGGGGTGGGGGAGATGACTATCGCTCCACTCGTGTTTCTATAAACGTCATCAACAACTACCTGTTGATTAAAACCATTGACTCCGGTTGATCCCGATACCAAACTCCAAGACGATCCGGAAAGCTCCGGATGATAGGTTCCGGTCGGAACTATATAACTCCAGCCACGTTCGCGGATATTTCTGATTTCTTCTTGAGTTTGTTTCATTAAAGCAGTGGCGAGCACACGCTGTTTTTGCTGGGCACGTCCATCGCGGGAAGACATAAATCCGGTGAGAATCGGCGGCATCAATACAGCGGCCAAAGCCATAACAACTAAAAGTTCGATTAATGATTGCCCTTTTTTATTATTGAACATTGGTAATAACGCCAAATTTATTAAAAAAAATCGTTCTTTGTTCACTGGAAACGGTATTTCGTAAAATAATTTTATTGGCGGTTGGTTGAAAACTAATTATCTCTCCGCTTATTGGAGCAAGGATAATCTGTCTACCGGAAAAATCAATCGACGAAACAACAACTTGATCACCTAAAGGAATATTAAAATTAGTTGGATTAGAAGATAGATAGGTTGTGCCTTTAAAAATAGTATAATTTTTGTTATTTTCGTCAAAGTAAATTCCTTGATTGGTCCCGCTGCTCATTGATTTTATCTGCTGCTGTTTAATATCGGAAATTAAAGATTGAATCGTGGTTGAAAGAGAAACTTTTTGTTTAATAGGAAAAAGATTAACCGAAGCAATCATCATAAGAAGAGTCATAATCCCCATAATGATTACTAACTCAATAAAAGTAAAACCCTTCGATAAACTCAGGGCAAGCCCATGATTATTTTTTAATGTCATATTTATTATTATTGACCGCCAACTTGACCGATCAGCCCGTAAATTGGAGCAATAATGGAAAGCATCATTCCTCCTACCAATATGCCAATAAAAACAATCATCACTGGTTCAAGCAGGGCGGTAAAAGCCTTTAAGGTCTGAGAGACTTCATAGTCAAGATATTGAGATACTTCAAAAAAAGATTTTTCTAACGTACCGCTTTTTTCACCAGCTTCGATAATTTTAGTGATAAGACTCGGGACAATTTTTTTATGTTTTTTTAAAGCTTCACTAAAATTTTTCCCCGAAGCGATAATTTTTCTAGAATAAGAAATCATCTCAAGAATATATTTATTAATAACAATTTCTTCAACTAATTCTAAAGAATAGGTAATGCTAATACCGGAATTAAGCAGCATATGAAGATTTCTCGTTAGTCTGGTTAAGTCAATTTTTTGGATTAGACCCGAGATTAAAGGCAGGGAAAAGAAAAACTGAATAAACTGTCGTTTTTTAGTCTTATAAAGAAAAATCATTATGATAACAAATCCGGCTAATCCTATTAAAAGGGGGACAGTCGATTTAAGAATAAACTGGGAGAGGAAGATTAATATTTTTGTTGGTAGGGGCAGATTTAGTTTAAGTTGTAAAAAAACCGTCGATATTTTTGGAATAACGACGATTAATATCATTAAAAGGACACCAATAAATACGCAAAAAATAAAAAGCGGATACATCAAAGCAGATTTAACTTTATCCATAAATTCCCGGTCTTTTTGCAGGTTGATTCTTACTTGTTTAAGAGTGGTGTCCAAGGTTCCGGCCTCTTCAGCCGCTTTGATGATGTTAACAGTCACTTTATCAAAAATATTAGGGAATTTAGCTAAAGAAGTATAGACTCTTTTACCTTGTTGGATATCGGTTTTTAAAATTGTTAAAAATTTTTTAAAATTTCCTTTAGCGTCTTCTAAGATCGAATCAACTGATTCGATAATTGTAATTCCCGAGGCAAGCATGGTGCTGAGACTGATTAAAAGACCCATCTTTTCCGAACTAGAGATAGAGATATTTTCTGTTTTCATATGGTTTCGATTTTAGTCACTCTTAAGACTTCCTCCAGAGTAGTCAGTCCTTTTTTAATCTTATCCAGTCCATCGTCAAGCATCGTCGTCATCCCCTCTCTAATCGCTTGTTGAGCGATTACTTCTGAATCTGCTTTCTTGACAATAAGAGCTTTGATATTTTTTGATATTTCCAGAATTTCAAAGATACCAATTCGACCGGAATAACCAGTATTGTGACAAATTTTGCAACCTTTACCTTTATATGTCATATATTGTTTATTATTGCCAAGATTTTTGGTAACAATATTAGTAGGAATATTTTTTATCAGTTCTTCATTAGAGATTTTTAATGAAGTTTTACACATTTCACAAATTTTTCTGACTAAGCGTTGGGCAATAATAATATTAACGGTCGAGGCGACTAAAAAAGGTTCAATCTTCATATCAATCAGTCTTGGTAGAGCGGTGGCAGCATCATTGGTGTGAAGAGTCGAGAAAACTAAATGACCGGTGAGAGCGGCATTGACAGCAATACCCGCAGTCTCAATATCGCGAATCTCACCAACAAAAATAATGTTGGGATCCTGTCTTAAAACCGATCTTAATCCGGAAGCAAAGGTAAGGTTTGTTTTAGGATTAACTTGAATTTGATTGACTCCTTTTATCCGATATTCAACTGGATCCTCAATCGTGGTGATATTTTTTTCCCGGTGATTAATGATTCTCAAAATGGCATAAATTGAGGTAGATTTTCCTGATCCAGTCGGGCCGGTTGACAGTATCATTCCGTATGATTTTGAGATTTCTCGATTTAATTTTTCTAAATCTTTTTCGTTCATCCCGAGATCAATCAGTGAAAACTGACGGGCATGAGTGGGAAGCAAGCGAAGAACGGCCTTTTCACCATCAACAATCGGGAGAATGGAGACACGGATATCAATCGTTTCTTCTTCATCTTGATAACGCATTTTCCCGTCTTGAGCACCCATATGTTCATCGGTACGGAGATTTGAGATAATCTTAATACGAGTAATAATCCGATCTTGAAGATTAATCGGCAGTTGAAGAACATCGTGCAGCATCCCATCAATACGAAATCTGATTAAACATTTTTTTTCTTGCGGTTCAATATGGATATCGGAAGCTTTATCCTGAGAGGCATATTGAATAATCAGATTGACCAATTTAATAAGTGGAGCGTCTTCTCGAATGACAGAATCCGGCCCACTATAGACTTCTTGCTGTAAAATATGATCAAATATTTTTTGGAGATCTTGCCGGTAGATAAAAAAAGTATTGTTAATGTCTCTTTCGGTGGTTAAGTAGGGGATAATTTTTAGACCGGTTTTACGGCTAAGCATCTCTAGTAAGGTTTTTTTATTAGGATTAATTAGAGCGACCTTAACATTTTTAGTATCTTTATAAAAAGGAATGATTTTATGTTTGCGAGCGATTCTTTCCGGGACGATGCGCAAAACCTCTTCTGGAATTGACATTTTCGAAAGAACAACAAAGGGTATTTTCAAATAATCGGCAATGAGAATTCCTAAGTTTTCATCGCTGACAACATTTTTTTCAATCAGGGCATCATAAAAAGTCGTATCCGAGTTTTTGATGTATTCAAAGATCGAGGTGACGCCTTTTTCACTAATCAGGTTTTTCTTCAAAACCAACGTCTTTAATTCTTCATCAGTAATTATCATCTGTATTTTAATAAAAGGATTATTTTTATTGCAAACTATTTATTACTTGGTCAACATTCCTGTTCCCGCTACATAAGCCAAAACTATTGCCGCAATAATTATGAAAACAACTCCCATTTGAATGATGTTGCTTTTTATTGGGTTATATTTTGGTGCCTTTTTTAATTTAGCCATATTTAAAAATATAATTAATTTATAACATCTATTATTCAGCATATGGGATTTAAGGAAAAAAATCAAACAGTAAATATTATATACTCTAATTATGTCTAAAAAATTACTTAACAAACTAATCCAATTCTTAAAAATTTTATTGTCAGTAATAGTTATTGGCGTTTTGTCATACGGAGCATTTTATTTTTACAAAAAAACTTCCTCCAAAATTATCCTATTACAGTCAAATAAAACTAAACTCGAAAAAACTTTAAAAAACATTTCGTCAGAAATCACAGATTTAAAAAATCAAGATCAATATAAAATAAATAAAGATTTTGAAAAAAAAATTAAAAGTATCGAGACAACTTATACTAAGGCGGTATCATCTTATGAAAAACTGCTTGATCTGAAAAATGTTACAAAAAATACTGAAAAATTTGATTCTGCTTTTGCTGATATTCTGATGTTTTTATCTAAACGAAATTATGCATCGGCTGAAGCTGATTTATTATCTTTCGAAAAAAATATTGCTGTCGAAAAGCAAAAAATCTTGGCGTCATTTCAAATACCCGCCAATGTCCCTGAAATAAATTCTGCTCCAGGATCAGGTTATCAACAACAGGTAGTAAAAAGCGATGTTGGAGATTTTTTAGTCGACATAGTTGCGGCCGATCTCAATTCAACTAGGGTAATCGTTGACAGCGCTTCAGACGAAGACTGTAAAAATGATTGTTCTGTTTTGTCTTTGGGAGATTACGTTTCACGTTCAGGAGCTTTTGCCGGCATCAATGGTTCTTATTTCTGTCCGGCCGACTATCCGAGCTGTTCTGACAAGAAAAATTCCTTTGATACCCTTCTCATGAATAAGAATAAAAAGTATATTAATTCTGATAATAATGTTTATAGCACCGTGCCGGCGGTTATTTTTTCGGGAAACTCCGCCAGATTTGTTGGACAGTCTCTTGAGTGGGGTCGTGATACTTCAGTTGACGCTGTCTTGGCCATGCAGCCTTTATTGGTTTTAAACGGCAATATTATTTTTACCGGTGACGGTGAACCCAAGCGAGGTAGTAAAGGCAATAGAAGTTTTGTTGGAGCGTCGGGGTCAACTGTCTACATTGGAGTTGTTTTTAATGCAACAGTTGCCGAAGCCGCCCATGTCATTCATGCAATGGGAATTCAAAACGCCTTAAATCTTGATGATGGAGGCTCAACCGCCCTCTGGAGCGCCGGTTATAAAGCTGGCCCGGGACGTAATCTTCCAAATGCTTTACTTTTTGTTAATAAATAGAAGCAACACCGTAAATATCTCCTGTTGTTAGAGTGTCTTTTTTTATTTCGCCTTTTGAGCCATATCCGTACATAGTATGATCGGCGTATACTGCTGAATCGTATTCATCATTCAAACCGACCCAATGACCTAACTCGTGGGTAAGAATATTTTGAGCATCATAGCTATTTGGGTATTGACCGCATTGAAGAGACCAGTTCCAAGGAAATTTTTTGTTCATAATAGTGTCTGTCTCAACAGCCAAACCGGGAAAATACCAAATATAAGTGACACCTAAAGCAGTACCTGAAGTTCTTCCCCAAGTGATGATATTTTGATTATCAAGTTTGGCTCTGTTTATTGTAGTAGTTCCAAGAGGTGAAAAAGTTACTTTACCTGTTAATTTGTCTTGCCATGTTTTTATAGAATTATTAGCAATTGTTAACATGTTTCCTGAAATTGACGAGGGAGCGCTGCTGATATTGAGGTACCAGCTCCAATTACTTGTAAGTTTCCACCCAGCGGCGCCAACTTGAGCGGTGGATGAATTATCATCGGTACAATTTAATACCGGCAATAGCTCTGGCTTTGGATTGTGAACAAACACTCTTACTTTAAGGTTTTTTTTACCGGGAACGTCATAAGTACCATTTTTTTCCGGCGGCTCCCAATCTTCAGGCTTTTGTGCAGAAACTAAAAGAGGAGCCAAAAATAAAATCAAACCAAAAAGAAAAATAATTATTTTTTTACTCATACTTTTCTGATTTAAGATTAACCAAATAACCATTATTTGTCAATAGATAGACATCTCCAATTAATTACATTCATGACTTTGGAAATAAAGCGTTATAAAAGGTGGAAAATGAAGCGTATTCAGCATTTTTATCGGTAAATAAGACTTCAAGCGCAGTCAGACCGCCTAAAAGAGCCACTCTTTTTTTGTACTCATCGTCTTTATCAGGTAAACTATTATCAGCCAATTCCTCAAAAGCAGCCAAAATTCCGTCTTTTGTTTTTTCAGCAACTTCTTCATAATATATATTAAGAGCATTTTTTGGATCATATCGTGAACCATCGGTCGTCATCAAATGAGGTAAATTATTACGTAAATCAGACTGTGCTATTTCTTCAAGAACCTGCCGTAAACTATTATCAGTAGTACCGGAAATACTCAGGCCGTTCAACAATTCAGGTGTGAAAATTTTAGGATCTATTCTTAAAGCTTTCCCATTATCTTTGGTAACCGTATCAGCAAATTCTAAAAAATTTTGATAATTAGGACCAAACAAAGATTCCGGATTTTCAATCAATTCTTTTCTTTTTTCAGGCAACATGGCCGTCGGTGTGTCCAAAACCAAAATCTCAAGAGGATTTGTATTTAATTCACGGGCTACATCTACAGCTTTTTTCCACCTACTAATATTACCATATTTTGGGACTTCTTTTGGGAAAAAAGTTTTAAAAGCAACCGCTAATAATCCTAATGAAGAATTAATACCATATGTATAATTTTCTAAAACTATTTTTGCTCTCAAATTATCCATATTTTAAACAGATTTTCTTTTTTTGTAAAAGTAAAAAACCAGTACAATCAGTAAGATTAATAAAATAATTGGGAAAATATATTTCATAAGTTTATTTTTTGAAACTGTCTGAATACCTTTTACCAAGCCGGCGTTAATTACCGTGGCCGTCGGAGTTGGCTCTTTTCCTGCTAAATTTGCCGATTCAGTGGCCGCACCCAAGACTCCCGCCTCAAATCCCGGAGCTACACCCTCGACAAATCCTCCGCTTGGGGTGGCCGAAGCTTCATTTGAAAAATCTCCCGGCTTACAGCCATTTCCCGCTCTGACTTTAAAATAATACGTGGCACCGCCTGATAAGTTGGTTATTGTATAAGACGTGGTTGAAGAACCACCAACATTCGGATTACCGTAGGTCTGACTGCCCGATGAAGTTCCGTAAGTGACTAAGTAGTAGGAAACCGGATCGCTGGCTTTATTCCAAGTTAATGTTACCGAGTTTAACCCGGAAATTGCCGTCAGTCCAAATGGGGCACTGGCTGGTTTGGTATCGTTACAAACCGGAGCGGATGCGGTTGTTGTTCCGCCACCCGATGTGGAACTTGAACTACTGGTTGAATTAGTTGTTTGAGTATATGCAGCAAATTTTGTAAAATGCTTTGTCCAAATAACTAAATCTAAATCGACATTAATTTTACACTCGCCATCAACGCCTAGAGCGTCGCCTGCTGTTTGACTGTCAGACGAACAAATAGTCGTTATTTCTGTAAACGCTGTTCCCGGCCTCGAGTAACCTGCTCTTTTTCCTGCTTGCCCCGGTAGCAAAATTCTCACAGCATTATCAAAAGACAGTTTATCCGTGGCATATCCTATTTCAATAGCGGTACTTGTTGTCAATGTTTCTCCAGAAATATCAGGTAATGTAATGGTTGTGACGGTCGGGGCTGCAATTACGCCGTCCCAACCAGTTGGACCAGTTACCTTAGTTGCAGGAATATCAACTTCAGCATCATCAGAATTTATTGTAATTTTTGGTATGTTTCCATCACCATCATCATTTATAAATGAACTAACATCTATTTTTGCCTCAGTATCCCCATCAACTGTAACAGTAACCTCATCATCTGGATCGGTGATAACCACTTCCGGAGAATCGGAATCAGCAGTAGCTTCACCATCACTATCAGGAGTAGTTTGAGTCGTAGTTAAACTTGAATCAACTATCAATAAGCTATTTGCTGTATTACCCGCAACATCAGAAACATTTACCACAACATCATTTGCAAAGGTAGTTGTTTCAGTGGAGGTGATAGTTAATGTCCCATTTGACCATGAATAACTTAGCACTTTATCAGCCCCAGCAGTCAAGGCACTCTCAATCGCGGTTTTTGAGTTATCTGATAAATTTTCGCTGAAAATAAGATCAGCTTCTTCCGCCTCTAAAATAAAGTCACTCGTTCCATCACCCAGTTTTGTTACTGTTGGTGGCATTGTATTATTAATAACAATATTGATCGTTGCCGTATTACTATCATTTGTTCCATCATTTGCTTTAAAGGTAAATAAATCTGCTCCTGAATAATTAGTACTCGGTGTGTAGGTTATTTGATTTCCCGAAATTGTACTCAATGTTCCGTGTAAAGGATTTGCGTCAATAGAATACGTCAAAGTTTGAACTGGTAAATCTGTATCAGTGGCACTAAGTGTAATAGCTTTGGCTACATTTTCATCCGTTGAGATGGAACCGTTTGTAGCTACTGGCAAATCATTAATCGAATTGACCGTAATAGAAACTGTTGCTGTATCTGTTAACTCCCCATCTGATATCGTGTAGTCAAAGCTTGCAGGACCAAAATAGTTTGCAGTCGGAATAAAAGTAATATTATCATTCTCGATATCAAGTTCAACTGTACCATTAACTGGATTACTAACATCTGTAATAGAAATCGTATCTTCATCTACATCAGCATCGTTATCTAATAATTCATCTGGAGCGATTTCTAAAGTATTTTCTTCATCAGTTTCAAACCCAACATCATTTTCCGCCACCGGCTTATCATTGATCGGATTAACTGTAATGGTAACAGTAGTCGTATCTGTAAGTGAGCCATCTGAAATAGTGTAAACAAAACTGGCTGAACCTGAGTAATTGTTAGTCGGAGTAAATTTGACGTTGGTTCCATCGATTACAACACTGCCGTTAACTGGATTGGATACTGCTGTTAGGTTTAAGGAACTACTTTCAATATCGGTATCGTTGGCAAGTAATGTTGATTTGGCAATAGTGAGGATTGTGTCTTCATTAACAGAGGCACTGTCCGGATTGGCAACCGGTGCATCATTGATTGGATTGTATGTGATAGTAACTGTGGCAGTATCTGTAAGATTTCCATCGGTAACAGTGTAATCAAAACTTGCAGGACCATTGTAGTTTGCTTCTGGGGTAAAGATAATATTATTTCCATTCGGATTAGCATTCTCTAACTCAACAGTACCATGAAGAGGATTAGAAACTGCGGATACTGTCAAAGTATTACCATCAACATCAGTATCATTGGTTATTAAGGATGATGGGTCAATAGCGTAGGTTGTGTCTTCATTAGTTGTAAAATCATCACTCACTGCTGATGGAAAATCGTTCACGGCAGAAATGGTAATAGTAACTGTTGCAGGTAAGCTGTCTATGACATCATCGTTTGCACTATAGGTAAATGAGTCTGCACCATTATAATTTGCAGCAGGAGTATATGCTACTTGATCATTTGAAATTGAAACTGTTCCATGTGATGGGCTCGTAACTTCCGAGTAGGAAATATCGTTTGCGGGCAAATCCGAGTCAGTCGCGTTTAAGTTTATTATTTTTTCTGTATCTTCATTAGTTGAAGTAGAAATATTATCAGCAATGGGAGCAACATTTACTTCATTTACCGTAATGGTAATTTCTTCTGAATCGGTACTCGTGCCATCAGTTGCGTTAACAGTTAAAGTATAACTTCCAGGACCTTGTGCCTCTGTTGGTGTGAAACTAAAGACACCTGTGGAGCTATTAATTGTTGCTCCTGTTGGGGCATTGGTAAGAGAATAACTTACCGTATTATCAGGATCTGTGGCGTGAGCAGTAAATGTAAGATTTGTTTGTTCGTCAACAGTTTTGTTGCTGATTGGGTCAAGAACAGGAGGGTCATTAACTGCTGTTATTGTAATACTCACTGTAGCAGTGTCACTATCCAGTACACCATCATTTACTTTGAAAGTAAAAGAGTCGGAGCCATTGTAATTAGCAGAAGGAGTATAGGTAACTTCGTTTTCTGAAAAAGAAACTGATCCATGAGATGGATCGGATGTTTTAGAATAAGTTAAGACATCTTCATCAACATCATTACCAGTTAATGTAATTAAAAGAGCATTATCTTCTTCAGTAGTAACTGATTGCTCATCGGCAACAGGTTTGTCATTGATTGCATTAACTGTAACGGTAACCGTACCAGTATCGACTAAACTTCCGTCAGACACTACATATTTAAAAGATGCGGACCCGTAGAAGTTTGCACTTGGAGTAAAGGTTATAGTTGATCCGGTTAAATCAACCGTCCCGTTTTCAGTTGTATTTACTGCAGTAACTGTCAAGTACCCCATTTTTCAAGACCACTTTCTGAGACTTTTTGTTTAAATTGAT
>JBBTSP010000035.1:0-8258 GCA_038064655.1 Patescibacteria group bacterium
AAAAAGATTATTAAAATAAATTACATCTTCATTCACTTCGATTTGCTACCTAACTACCAACTACTAACTACTAACTACTCCCTTCCTATAGGCTTAACTCTCAACCCTCAAGACCAAGTTGATGATTTAGCTCGTCAATATAATTTAAAAGAAATTCCCTTTATTCAAATTATGTCCGTTGTCCCCGGAGTTCAGGGAAACCCTTTTATCCCCGATGTGCTCAATAAAATTGAACAGCTACGGGGTATAGGCTATGGGAAGGAAATTTTTCTTGACGGAGCGGTCAATGAAAAAACCATTCCGGTTATTTTAGCAAAAAAATATCAGCCGGATTTTATCTGCCCAGGCAGTTTTTTGACGAAAACGAAGTCCCTTGAAAAAAATATTGAGTACTTGAATAAGTTATAAACTTTATAATTTTTATAAATATTATAATGATTAAATGACAAAGCTTGTAATAATTCGCCATGGCCTGACCAAGTGGTCCAACCGTTTTACCGGCTGGACCGATATTGATATTGCGCCGGAGGGCGAGGAAATGACCAAAAAATACGCCCTACGTCTAAAAGAAAATGACTATAAATTTGACATTGGCTTTACTTCGGTCTTGAAAAGAGGCATAAAAACTCTGGAGATTGCCTTAAAAGTCTTGGGTCAGGAAAATATTCCCATTGTTAAAGATTGGCATCTGAATGAACGTAATTATGGCGACTTACAAGGACAAAATAAAGCCGAGGCAATAAAAAAATACGGTGAAGAACAGGTAAAATTATGGCGAAGAAGTTATGATGTGGCGCCGCCAAACGGCGAGTCTCTCAAAGATACTTATAACCGCTCCGTCCCCTATTTCCAAAAAATGATTGAGCCGGAAATAAAAGCAGGTAAAAAAATTATTCTTTCCGGTCATCATAATTCATTACGGGCCATTATCAAATATCTTGATAATATTTCCGATAAAGAAATCGTAAATCTAAACGTCCCTTACTGTATTCCTTTAGTTTATGAGTTTGATGAAAACCTGAAACCAGTCAAACATTATTATTTGGCATCGGATGAGGAAGTAAAACAAGTAATTGAAGGAATTAAGAATCAGACAAAGAGTTAAGAATAGCAAAAGCGAGGCGCTTAATTTTTTGCGACTTTGGACCTCGTGACTACGAGGCGGCTCCAACGGAGTCAAAAAATTTAGTGACGAGCTTTAACAATTTATAAATTTTTCTTAAATAACTATGAAGCTTTCAAAACGTGCTCAAAGTATTAATCCCTCCCTCACTTTATCAATTACAGCCAAAGCCAAGGAGATGAAAAAACAGGGCCTGGATGTGGTTTCTTTTAGCGCCGGCGAGCCGGACTTTGACACGATGTTTCATATCAAGCAGGCGGCAAAACAGGCGATTGATGAAGGTTTTACCAGATACACGGCCACCGCCGGCATCACTGAATTAAAAGAAGCCGTCTGTGCCAAACTCCGCCGGGATAACTGGATTGATTACGAACCAAATCAAATCATTGTTTCCACCGGTGCCAAGCAGGCTTTATTTAATATTGTTATGGTCCTGGTCAATCCGGGAGACGAAGTAATCCTCCCTGTTCCCTATTGGGTCAGTTATGAAGAGATGGTTAAAATTGCTGAAGGCCGATGTGTTTTTTTGAAAACCAATAATTTCAAAGTTAACCCTCAGGATTTGGAAAGAGTTATTACTCCAAAAACAAAGTTGCTGATTCTCAATTCACCTTCAAACCCAAGCGGTGCCGTCTATGAAGAAAAAGAGTTAAAACAGATTGCTTCAATCTGTCAAAAACACAATATTTATGTTTTGAGCGATGAAGTTTATGAAAAAATAATCTATGGGAAAAAACATGTCAGCATTGCTTCCGTCAATGAAAAAATAAAAAAATTAGTAATCGTCGTCAACGGAGTTTCAAAATCTTATGCGATGACCGGCTGGCGGATCGGTTATGCGGCCGCTGAGGAAGAGATCATCAAAGCGGCCACCCGGCTTCAGGATCACACGACTTCAAATGCCTGCTCAATCGCCCAGAAAGCCGCATTAGCCGCCCTAAACGGTCCGGAAGATCATATGGCAAAAATGGTTTACGAGTTTAAAAAACGCCGTGATTTTATGGTCGACCGTCTTAACCGGATTGATGGTTTGATGGCGGCCCGTCCGGATGGGGCTTTTTATGTCTTTGCCAATGTTTCAAAATTTTATAGCGATGAAATAAAAGGTTCTGTAACGTTTTGTCAAAAGTTGTTGGAAAGCGCTTTTGTAGCTGTCGTTCCGGGTATTGCTTTCGGAGATGATCGTTTTGTCCGCTTAAGCTTTGCCACCGGCATGGAGCATATTAAAAGAGGATTGGAGCGGATGGAGAAGTTTTGTGAGAAGGTGAAAAAATAGTTATTTTTTGAAGATTGAAATAATATCTTTGAAGTTAAAAGCGCCGTCATTATTAAAATCAAAAGGCAATAGTGATTTAAATTTTATTTTATTATTGTCTTTTTTGAAAACAACAAACTCTTGTCTTGGTAGGTGATAGGGCTTCAGAAGAACCACCCTGTAGAGTTCATCAAGGGCAATATTTTGAATATCTTTTAACTGACCGACTCCATCGCGGACTGATAGGTTTTTTTTCTTAAAAACCAACCGGTCGTCAATGTCAAAAATCTGGATTTCGAAGTTGTCTCCCCTACCCGCTCCAAAAGGAAAAAACTTTGTTTCAAATTTTAAAGACGGCAATGGCAAAATATTTATTTTCCATTCATCACTCAATAAAATATTATTATCATTTTTTTGTAAAATAAATTTTATTTTTTTACTGCCTAAGTCTTCATTGGTTTTCAAAGTAAAATAAACATCTTTTTCCTCAAACGGATTAATGTTTTTTAAATCATCAGATAAATATTCCGGTGTTTTCAATCCGTAATCCGTAATCTGCAATTGGTAACCAGAATTCTCGTCCCACACCGCTTGCCCTTGATTTTCCAACTTTACTTTAAAATTGTAGGTTGACTGGACCACTAAATCCGTCGGTAGCCGGAAATTTATCCATCCTTTTTCAATTTGCTCCGGCTCACCTTTTATTTTTGACATTTCTTGAACAGTAAAATATTGCTGATAAAAATCCACTGACTGATATTTCTTCCAAGAAAACTCTAAAAATGGTTCACCCTGATAATCAAAAACAAACGGTGTCACCGCGACCACCCGACTATCTGGTCCCCAAATTTGATCAAAAGCTGTTTGAAAATTTCCTGCAACAACTTGTTCATTGCCTCGTTTCCATCCTGTCTCAGTAATAAACACCGGCAATTCCTTTGTCACCCCTAACCGCCCTAATACCCCCAACTCCCATTCATAAGTCCTAACTGTCCCCCGTCCGGTTGCGTAAGGACTGCCGGCAAAACCGGGGTTGGGATAGGAATGCGAGGCCAATCCGTCGATGTATTGAAGACTGTCTTCGTACGAAGACAGTCTTCTTAAAAACGTTTCCTCATCCTCCATCCCAGGCGCCCATGACGGCGCTGAAGCGTCAAATCCTGCCAGCATAATAAAAAAGTCCTTATTTTTTTCCTTTAATTTTTTTGCAAATTCCAGAGAAACTTCCGCGTAACTTTTTACGTCCACTTCTCCTCCCCATTCGCTTCCATGATTTGGTTCATTAAATAAAATAACGTAGCGATTTTTTGTCACCCAGTTTAGCGAATCAAGAAAATCAACCCAACTTTGAGCGTCTTTGACTTCCGGCCGCCGCCAATTTTCTCCTTCAGGTTGAGTAGCCAGGCGGATGATTGGAATCAGGTGTTCTTGACGAAGACGATTAAAGATATCCTGCCACTTATCACGATTTCGGTCATTTTCCTGGATTATCAAAGTAATGTATCCCCAATCCCCGCCATTGGCATTTACCATTTCGCGAACTTTTTCGAAATCTTCAATATGCGGTTGAGCCAGAGAAATGCCGAATTTGTTATTTGGGGTGGCGGCAGAAATAGAAAAAGGAAGAGATAATAAAAGAAATAAAATTGCTAATATTCGTTTCATATGTTTTTATTTTGAATTTTTTATTTTATCTCAACCCTAATTCCTGCTTTTTTAAGTAGTTCAATCCCTCCCTTATCATGATGCTCCATCCGGCAGACGACCCGAATAATTCCAGCATTGGCCAATATTTTTGCACAACTGGAACAGGGGTTGGTGGTTGAATAAAGGGTTGTTCCGCGGGTGGAGACTCCGTGATAAGCCGCTTGGATAATGGCGTTTTGCTCGGCATGGATACAGACACAGCTTTCTTCATACTCATAACCCTTGATTTCACCTTTATCTCGCCTAAAACAGCGTAAACATCCACCCTCACTACAGTTTTTTATCTTATGGGGTGTTCCGTTATAACCGGTTGAAATAATTCTAAAATCCCGGACAATTATGCTTCCTACCTGCCGTCTTGTGCAATCAGCTCTTCTTTTTGCCACATCAGCCATCATCATAAAATATTCATCCCAAGTAGGTCGTTTCATTTTGATATTTCTTTAACTATTAATTTTTCCAATCTTTTAAATTCTATTTTTTTCTTTGCCTCCCTCATCACCATCCCGACTAAAAAATTCATCACGGCCGTTTTTCCGGATTTATAATCGGTAACAGCTTTTTGATTAGTTGATAATACTTTATCAATAAATACTTTTAACTGTTCATCGGTTATATCGTCTATGACCGTAGTTTTTTTGTATTCTTCGATTGCCTTATTAGGACTGTCTTTAAACAAGACTGTCTTTATTTTTTTGTGAATCAAAAGATTAACCATCTTATCAATCGGTAATTTTTGTTCATAAGTTTTTTTAAAAAGTTTATTTAGCCATTGTCCTTCTTGATTGGTTTCAAATAAAAGCTCTGCCAATTCCGGTTTGATATTATATTTTGTCTGCCATCTGGCAAATAAACCATCTAAACTTTCCGGAAAATCCTTTTTTATTTCATCCATCCATTGATCGTCAATTCTTATTGGCGGTAAATCCGGGTCGGGAAAATATCGGTAGTCGGCCGCCGATTCCTTTGTTCTTTGAGTATAGGTAATATTTTTTTCGGCATTATATCCACGCGTCTCTTGTATCGGTGTTTTTCCTGACTCTAATATTTCTTTCTGTCTCTTAATTTCATATTCTATCCCTCTTTCCAAAAATCGGAAAGAATTAATATTTTTCAACTCCACTTTGTAGTTTGGTAATTCTTTTGAAAGTTTGAATTTTGAATTTGTTTCGGATTTAGGATTTAGGATTTCGGATTTCTTGAGTGAGATATTCGCCTCCAACCTCATCCCCCCCTTCTCCATATCACAATCTGAAATATCCAAATAGCGGACGATCTGTCTTAATTTTTTGGCATATTCTTTGGTTTGAGCTGATGAATATATTTCTGGCTCAGAAACAATTTCAACCAATGGGACGCTTGACCGGTTAAAATCAATTAGTGAGACATCGCGCCCGGCAATTTTTTGGTGAATTAATTTACCAGTATCTTCTTCCAGATGGACGCGGGTTATTCCGACCGGTCCAAATGAAGTTTCAACCTTACCATCGTAACAAAACGGCAGATCATACTGGGAAATCTGATAGCCTTTTGGAAGATCTGGATAAAAATAATGTTTTCTATCAAATTTTGAAAATTTATTTATTTTACAACCTAATGCCAGTCCTAATTTTACCGTCCACTCTATGGCCTTTTTGTTAGCAACAGGTAAAGCGCCGGGAAAACCAAGACAAACCGGGCAGGTATAGATGTTGGGTTTCCCGGCGTGAAACGGGTCGTTTTTACAGCCACAAAACATCTTGGAGTTAGTTTTTAACTCTACATGAACTTCCATGCCGATGATGACTTGATATTTATTTTCCATAATTATTTTCCCAAAATTGGTGGCAATCTTTTATGCCAGTCGGTTTCTTGCTGATAAAGGTAACCAAACTGAAATAATTCCGCTTCACCAAACTTCTTGCCAATGATTTGCATCCCGACTGGTAATCCTTCGGCAAAACCGGCTGGAATTGACAAACTCGGTGCTCCGACTAAACTGATCGTTCCGGTATAAAGATCTTCTAAAATATTTTTTAGCGGATCATTGATCAACTCTCCGATTTTTGACGGCAAACTTGGATTGACGGGAGCTAATAGAACATTGCATTTTTTTAAAGCGTTTTCGTATTCTTCAATTAAAACCGTTCTTAATTTTTGAGCTTTTTTATATAATTTGTCCGAATAACCCGCTGATAATGCATAAGTCCCGAGAATGATTCTTTTTTTGGTTTCATCAGAAAATAGCTCTCTTTCTCCACCATACCTAAAACTGTCATAACGACCTAAATTAGAACTCGTTTCGCTTAAAACAATTAGATAATAAATAGAGACTCCGTAGATAAAATGAGGTAAGTTTACCTCAATAATTTTTGCACCTAATTTTTCAAAAATTTTTGTTGCTTTCAGGATCGTTCCCTTTGCTTTTAGATCAAGGCCTTTCCTAAAAAATTCTTTTGGAAGGCCGATTATTTTTCCTTTTATTGGCTCCCCCAGAATTTGATTATAATTTTCAACTTGTTTTCTCGAACTGGTTGAATCATAATTATCTTTGCCGGATATTATTTCCAAAAGGAAACTCAAATCTTCAACGGATTTGGCCATCGGTCCGACCGAGTCTAATGACGAAGCATAAGCAATATTACCTAATCGAGAAACCCGGCCATAGGTTACTTTCAAACCGGAAATATTACACATACTGGACGGATTTCTTATTGATCCTCCAGTATCTTCACCAATGGAAAACGGCACCATTCGGGTTGATATGGCAATCGCCGGTCCTCCGGATGATCCGCCGGGAATTCTTGTCAGATCCCAGGGATTATGGGCCGGTTGATAATCGGTATTTTCGGTTGATCCTCCGTGCCCCCAGGCATCCATATTATTTTTGCCGATTAAAATTGAACCGGAATTAATTATTTTTTTATAAACGGTCGCGCTGTAAGGGGGATAAAAATCGTCCAAAATCTTGTTTCCAGCCGTTGTGCGGAAATTTTTTGTGCAATAGGCATCTTTGATCGAAAATGGTAGACCATAAATAATAGAAGACTCATCTTTTCTTTCTTTATCTTTTACTTCCGCCTCTTTTAAGGTTTCTTTTTTATCTCTAATGGTGATAAAACTATGAAGTTTATTATCTAATTTTTCGATTTGAGAGTATGATTCTCTGACCAAATCAATACTGCTTATTTCTTTTTTCTTTAATAGGGAAGATAATTCCTTGATAGATTTGTCAATTAACATAATAATTTGATTGTTTGTCTCCCGCCTTGGGCGAGACCAGGTTAAATTTTAATCATCTTTCAATATCTGTGGCACTAAAAAATAACCATTATGGATGCTTTTGCTGTTTTTCAAAGCTTGTTCCTGATTAAATGATGGGGTGATTATGTCTTCTCTTAGTATATTTTCCTCATCAATAACCCTGGCTGTTTCTGCAATATTTTTGACATCAAGATTTTTGATTTCTTCCATCTGCCCAACTATTGAAGAAAGGTCGAGAGCAAATTTATTGATTTGCTCTTCTGTTAGTTTTAACTTTGCTAATTTAGAAATAACTTTAACCGTATCTGTTGAAATTTTTGTCATGGGTTAATTTTACAACAAAGCTTATGAAGATTTATAGCCAATTTTCCTTAAAAAATTTTTTCTTTCTTTTTCATCTAATTTATTTTCAGCTCCGACGGGAGATGCGCCGTCAATAACCCCCATTATCCCTCGGCCTTGCTCAGTTTCGGCCACAATCACTTCAGTTGGGTTGGCCGTCGCACAATAAATATTGACAACTTCGGAGAGGTTTTTTATCCTGTTTAAGACGTTAATCGGAAAAGCGTTCTTGAGAAAGATAAATAACGAATGGCCGGCGCCAACTTTTTGGGCATTTTTAATTGCCAATTTCTTCATTTCCTCATCTGTCCCGGCTTTTCTGATTTTTTTATCGCCTGAGGCTTCGCAAAAAGCCAAGCCGAATTTGATACCAGGAACTGCCTCAACTAAAGTCTCATAACAGTCCTCGACCGTCTTGATAAAATGCGACTGGGCGAGAATAAAATTAATTTCCGCCGGTTTTTCGATTGGAATATTTAGAAATTTCATAATTTTTAAAAAATGGTCGGGGTAGCGGGACTTGAACCCACGGTCTTCAGACCCCCAGCCTGACGCTTTAGCCATCTAAGCTATACCCCGTATTTATAA
>JBBTSP010000036.1:0-2375 GCA_038064655.1 Patescibacteria group bacterium
TGAGCCCGTTTGGCAATTGACGGCACCACCCCTCCCCACTTTTTATGAAGCAATACCTGAGAATAGATGACATTTGACAAAATTTTTCGCCCGTCAGTGATGGCCACGGAAGTCTCATCGCAGCTGGTATCAATTGCCAAAATTTTCATAAGTTGAAATTAGTAAATGGAAATTGGGTTTTGAAACGAGTTAGGAAAATGGAAGTAGGAAAATAGATTTTTCAAACTTCTATTCTCAAACTTCTTAACCCGCTTCTATACCCATCTTCTAATTTCTAAAAATTATTTCTCTCTCCCTTTCATCAACATACCTCATCTTTACGTAAATAATTTTTCCCTTACTCTTAAGTAAACCAATAATCTCTCCCGCCTTTTCTCCCCACTCAAAACATAAAATATTTTTTGGTTTCAGCAGTTTCTCAATTCCCAAATGTTTGAATTCTTCTTTATTTTGAATATTATATAAATCAACATGTATCATTTTTGACTTTTGACTTTTGACTTTTGATTTCTTAATATCGTATTCATAATAGATGACAAACGTAGGAGAAATAATGTTTTTTATTCCCAGGCTTTCTCCGATTCCTTTGACAAAAACGGTTTTGCCAACTCCCATCTCACCTTCAATAATGAATATTAATGGCTTTTTTTGTATAGACGAGGCATGCCTCGTCTCTACATTTTTATATATTTTTTTGGCAATATCTTTTGTTTCCCCCACGGACTTAGATAAAAATGTTTTTGTTTCAGAAAAATTCTCGTCGCCCTGTCTTAAGATCTTGACGTTTGATTGGGTCAGGTCAACCACGGTTGAAGGCTTATTTCTCGGCAAAATCCCTGCATCGATAACCAAATCAATTAATTTTTTTTGTTTTTTCGATAGTTTATTTAATAGAGTGTTGACAGAATAATGAGCCGGTTGTCCGGCAATATTGGCCGATGTGGCTGTAATCGGTTTTTTAAATTGATTAACCAATACTTCAATGTATCGATACATCGGTATTCTTATTCCCAAACTTCCTTTTTCCGACTCTAATAATTTATTAACAATGTGTTTTGATGGTAAAACGACAGTAAACGGGCCGGGAAGAATTTCTTTGATAATTTTTTCCTGTTGTTGATTTATCTCTACCAATTGATTCGCTAAATCAAAATTACAAAAAACCGAAATCGCTTTTCCCGGCGGACGATTTTTAAATTCTATTAATTTTTTAACAGCAGTTTCATTTGTGGCATCACATAACAAACCATAGACAGTATCTGAGGGGAAGATTATTAATCCGCCTTTTTTAAGAACGTCAATCGTTTTTCCAAGAATTATATTTTTGTTTTTTATGTTACATGTTACATGTTTCATGTTTTATGAGGTATATTTTATCAAACTTTCTGCTAAAATATGGCTTATGGCCAAAAAAAATAACGGTTCTAAAATTACCCAATTTAAATTCAACATCAATCTCCGCAATTTTTTCCTGACTTTTTTTGTTTTGTTATTTCTTTTTTATGCGTATCGTTCCATCACAAATGAAGTCAAACAAGTGGCTCCGGAAAAATCCATCACAACAATTGTCAAAGAAGCCAAAGAGGGAAAGATAAAAAAAATTGATCTGATTGATAATAAGCTTTTGATTTATTACAAAAATGACACTCTGGCTATCTCTTATAAAGAAGCTGGTGAAACATTTGTTAAAACTCTCAAGGACGCCGGAGTCAATCCGGAAAAAATCGATATCAACATTAAAGATACTCAGGGATCATTAGGACTGGCCAATATTATAGGGAATCTTTTGCCGACTATTCTTATGGTCGTTTTTTTCCTTTTTCTTTTCCGTCAGGCTAAAGGTGCTCAGGATTCGGTTTTTTCTTTTGGCCAAAACCGAGGAAAACGATTTTTAAAAAGTATGACCAAAACTACTTTTTCGGACGTGGCTGGAGTTGATGAAGCTAAAAAAGAACTGGTCGAAATTGTTGATTTTTTGAAAAATCCGGAAAAATATAAAAAACTTGGGGCGCGGACTCCCAAAGGAGTTTTATTGGTTGGTCCGGCTGGATGCGGAAAAACTCTACTGGCCAAAGCGGTGGCCGGTGAAGCTAATGTTCCTTTCTTCTCAATTGCCGGGTCGGAATTTATGGAAATGCTGGTCGGAATTGGAGCGGCCCGTGTCCGCGACCTTTTTGCCAACGCCAAAAAAAGTGCCCCTTCGATTATTTTTATAGATGAAATTGATGCTATTGGAAGATCCCGTTCCGTTGGAATGATGCCATCGCATGACGAAAGAGAGCAGACTTTAAACCAGATTTTGGTTGAGATGGACGGATTTAACCCGACCGAACAAGTTGTGGTCGTTGCCGCCACAAACCGCTGTGACCTTTTGG
>JBBTSP010000037.1:0-7435 GCA_038064655.1 Patescibacteria group bacterium
TACTTAACAAAATACAAAAAAAAGAAGATTGTTGATTTTGGAAGCGGGGGGGGCAGGTTGACGATTCCTTTATTACAAAATGGATATGAGGTCTTAGCAATAGATATAGATAAAAAGTCCCGGGAACAATTATTAAAAACAGCCATTAAAATTGGAAAAAATAAAAACCTTCAAATAAGTAAAAAATTTCCAAAAGACAAAAAATATGACCATATTTTAGGTACAGATATTCTTCATCATATTAATATAGATAAATATTTTAAATTATTTAATAATCACTTAAAAAAAGACGGAAAAATAATTTTTTCAGAACCAAATATATTAAACATCGGTTGGGCGTTTTTTATTAGTTTATTTTTAGATTGGAATATAGAGAAGGGGATAGTTCAAATTAATTATTTTAATTTAGTCAAAGAATTAAAATTAGCCGGTTTCAAAAACATCAAAATTATTGGATTATTTTTATTTCCTCCAATGATATTTAATTGGTTTTCTTTATTAAGAAGAATTAATATGTTTTTAGGTAATCTGCCGATATTAAAGTTATTTGCTTTTCGTTACATTATCACTGCTAATAAATAAAACCATCTGTTTGTCATCCCCGTGAAGACGGGGATCCAGACTAAAATTTCATTTTTTCAAAACAAAAAATAAAGCTGAAGCTTTGCTCAAATTATTTTCATCAATAACAATCCTTTTAATAAGTTGAGTTTTTATTTTTGTTAAAAAAGGAATAGAAAATAAGACCCACCTGCCGAAAAGTTTATAGCTTATGAGTGAACATATTGAGAGATAATGAAACATATCAAGACAAAAAGTGCTTTTTTTGTAAAGATATTTTTCAACTGACTGAATTTTAAAACCGGTTTTTTCAAAATATATTCGCCATTTTTCTTTGGAAAATAAATTATGATGAACTTGAGTTTTTCTCATATGCTCTATATATTTATTTCCAAATATCTTTGATCCAAATAAATTATTTTCCCATTGATCAGTCATCACGGAAGTCAAAAAATATCCTCCTGGTTTTAGAACGCGGTAGATTTCTTTTAATGATTGATTGATATCAGGGATATGTTCCAAAACGCAGTTTGAGACGACTGTATTAAAATAATTATTAGAATAGGGGATAGTTACTCCGTCATAGATTTTGACTGTTTTATAAATCTTATTACTGACCGCTTCTTTTATCCGGTCATTACTAAACAAATCAAGACCTACATTAATTTTGCTTTTATGAAACACTTGCTCAGCAAAAAAACCATCACCGCAGCCAAAATCTAAAATTTTTTCTTTAACCAGTTTATTATATTTTTGGAATAATAACGCCTCTTGACTACGAATAATAGCCAAAAACATCGGACGATTTTCTAAATACTTTTTAATGAAATAATCAACTTTTCTCATAGATTTTGTTTTTGTCATCCCCGTGAAGACGGGGATCCAGACTACTAATTAACTCTTCATAAAACTGGTAAGTTTTTTTAATATTAAAGATTTTTTTAGCTTTTTCGACTAAGTCGTCGTTAGAATATTTATTTCTGTTTTCAAGAACTTCATTAATTGCGTTGCTAAGTTGTTTAATATCTTTTGGCTCAATAATTATGCCCATTTTTGTCAGTCTGATTGGTATTCTAACGCCAGGCAAATTTGATGCGATGACTGGCGTTCCGGCCAACATTGCTTCGGCCTGAACCATACCAAAAGCTTCAGTTTGGTTAATTGAAGGCAAAATAAGAATATCGATTGATTTATAAAATACACTTAATTGTTTGTTATCAAGATTTCCGAGAAAAGAATAATTTATTTTATATTTTTTTAACATTTCAACTATTTTGTTATAATAATTGCTTTCTCCGGCAACGTCTTTGCCATACGGTCCGGCGAAAATTAATCGAATGTTTTTTTTGTGTTCCAATCGATCGATCGATCGAATTAAAAATTCCAAACCCTTTTCCTGTGATATTCGACCGGCGTAGCCAATCCAAATATTATCTTTTTTTAATTTTAATAATTTGTTTAAAAACTTTTTGTCTTCAATCGATTTTTCAATTGGAGGTAAAACCTCAATGGTTTTGTTTGCAAACTTTCTAAAATAGGGGAGAGAATTAATGTAATCTTTTGTATAAACAACAATTTTGTCTGACAAGTGGAGTTGAATTTTCATCGATGTATCTAAAGCAAAGTTGATGATATTTGCCAATAAGTTTCCTTCTAAAAATACTTGACAGTGAAAAATGGAAATAATTTTTTTCTTGAATATTTTGGCAATTATGGCTAAGAATAATCCTTCAAAATTAGGCTGATTCAAAATAACCAAATTACATTTGTTAATTTTCTTTAAAAAATAATAGATGGATTGCGGGGATATAAACCCTTTTGATATCTTAAACCAATAATTCATTCTTGTTATTTTGTAGCCGTCAATAGTTTCTTCAATTCTTAATTTTTTGTCATATTTAAATGTCAAAATTTCAATTTCATTTTTATTTGATAAATATGAAAGTAATTTTTTCGGGTACGTTGTCACTCCGGAAGTATAAGGATAATAGTAAGGAGAAAAGAATAAAATTTTCATAAGTTATTTCTTTGCCAAGCAATAAGTTGATTCAGTCCTTCTTTAAAATCCGTTTTAGGCTTCCAACCCAAAAGCTTTTTTATTTTTTTGTTTACGGAAACGAAATATTCTTGATCCCCGACACGCATTTTATCAAAAGAAATTTTAATTTTATAATTAAGTTTTTTTTCAAATATATCAATAACCTGGAGTAGAGAATAGGCGTTTTTTTTGCCACCTCCGATATTAAAGACTTGGCCTTGAGATTTATTTATTTTATTTATTGACAAATCATAAGCTTTAATTAAATCCTCAACGTATAGAAGATCACGAACCTGATTTCCATCACCAAATATTGTAATAGGCTTTTTAAACAAAAATTGCTTGGCAAAATGAGCGACCCATCCTTGATCTTCAACTCCAATTTGATGGGGTCCGTAGATACATGATTGTCTGAAAACAATCGTTTTTAAACCATAAATTCTGGCATAGTCCAGAAAGTATAGGTCTGTTGCTCCCTTTGAACATCCATATGGTGAAATGAAGTCGAGCTTTTCAGTTTCGTCAATCGGATGAAAATGATTGTTAAGATAGCGTAAATCACCATAGACTTTGTTAGTTGACGAAAAAATAATAATGGCTTTAGGATTGTTTCTACGAAGATAGTCCAACAAGATAAAACTTTCTAATAAATTATTTTTAAAGTCATTGTGCGGGTTTTTTATTGATGTAGTGACGGCTGTTTGCCCGGCCAGGTGAATAACAACATCGGCAATTATCAGATCTTTTTTATAGTGGTTAACATTTCCAACAAACGATTTGATAATTTTTATTTTTGGAAAATTTTTTCTGATGAAAGAAGCATTTTTTTCAACATCTTTCCGGCTGAAATTATCAACGATTGTTATTTTATTTTTCTTATCTTTAGAAAAATAAACAGCAGTATTTGTACCTATAAAACCAACACCACCGGTAATTAATATATTCATGAAACATGTAACATATAACTTTTAACATGTGACAAAACCTGTTCCAAATTAGCAAATTTATCTTTATATTTAATATTTCTATCGAGAATATTATATATCCAAAATATTCTAACTTTTAACTTTTCACTTTTCACTTTTAACTTATTGACGATATCCCAATTATCTTCAACATATAAATCTAATTTTAATTTTCTGATCATTTTTTCTTTGAATAAATAAGGTTGTTCATTTTTGTCGTTGAAGTAACTGCCGGAAAAATATTTTTTTGCCCCAAGTTTTTTCATCCAACGATTATAGTCGTCTTTTAACGACTCATTTCTTCCGGTAATGATGTAAGCCTTAATTTTTTTTGATTTAGTTAATTTTTTTAAATCTTCGTATCCAAGAGCCGGGCCAAAAACGACTTTGTGAAACATTAACCAGATTAATTTCTGGATCTTAGTTTGAGGATAATGAAATTTATCAACTTCCTTTTTTAAAAAGATTTTTTTTAGAAAAACTATAATCGGTCGGGCGATTCTTGCCGGGTTATAAAGAAGAACTCCATCAAGATCAAACCCCACTCGAAGTTGTTTTTTCATATTGGGTAAATTATACTAAAAACTATGTTACCTGTACTTCTAAACTTAGGTTTTCTGAAAATCTACACTTTTGGAGTGTTTTTGGTTTTGGGATTTTTTTGGGCAACCTTTTTATTATGGAAAAATATCCGTCTGACGTCATTTAAAGAAGAAGATGTCTTTGACGGATTATTTTTATCTTTATTTGGCGCCTTATTTTTTGGTAGATTAGTTTATGTTGTCTTAAATTTTAAAGAATTTGGTTTTAATATTTTGAAATTTATTCTCATTAATGGTTATCCCGGACTGTCTCTTTATGGAGCGATTTTCGGTGGTTTATTAATTTTATTCTTGTTTTCCAATTCAAGAAAAATTAACTTTAATGAATTGGTTGATTATTTCATCACACCGCTTTTTGTGGCTTTGGCTTTTGGAAAAATCGGTGCTTTTTTCTCCGGAGCTGAGATAGGAATAAAAACTAATTTTTTATTAAAAATAAAATATGTAGGTTTTGATGGTTTCAGACATTTGGTTGGCTTGTATGAGGGGCTGGTATTCATTATAGGAATACTGATTGCTTATAAAATATTATTTGAAATAAGAAAAGAAAGATTTTATAATGGATTCCTTTTAAAATTTTTTTTCTGGTTTTTTGCCTTAACCATTTTTCTGTTTGACAAAATCAAAGATAATCGTTTATACTTCGTAGGTCTTAGTTTGGATTTCTTGGTGTCCCTGATAATTCTCTTGACAACCAGTTTGTACTTTGTATATTATTTTAGGAACGATATTTTATATTTTGTAAAAAATTATGGACAAAAAATTTTCAAAACAGTTTATTCAGGAACAAAAAAAAAGGTTGGAGAAGGAAAGAAGAAAAAGTCTTAATCAGATTGAGGAGCTTAAAAAAGAGGATCCGTTTGCCGATCCCGATCATGGATCGGATAATGCGGCCATTGATACAGATGTCCGCGAACAGGTCGGTCACGATACGATAGAGGCTCAGGTTAATGACTTACAAAAACGAGTTGAAGAAATTGATAATGCTTTAAAAAAAATTAACAAAAGTCAATACGGCTACTGTGAACGCTGTAAAAAATCGGTACCTCAAGCAAGGCTCAAGTTAATTCCTGAAGCTTCATTTTGCATCGACTGCGAAAAGCATCTAAGGAAGTAAGATTTGCTATACTCATGTTTATGGGTGAGATTTCTTTATCCTTAGTCTTGAATTATTTTTTATATTTAGCTGTTCCTTTTTCCTTGGCGATTGTTGCTAAAAAAGCTAAATTATCACCTCTTATCGGTTATATAGTTGGTGGCTTGGTGATCGGAAATTTATTTCCGGGGATAGCGACCAGTGAAGCCATATCAAGCTTTGCCTATTTTGGAATAGTCTTTCTACTTTTTACTTTGGGACTGGAAACAAACTTTAGCAGAATTCTGATTCTGAAAAAATTTATTGTGATTGGAGGATTGTTACAACTTTTTTTATCAATGCTATTTATCTTTTTTTTAAGTTTATTATTCAAATTTTCGCTTCTGGAATCATTTTTGATTGGCATAGCTCTTTCATCTTCTTCAACGACTATTGTTGCCAAAATAATCCAAGATAGGGGAGAAGAATCATCATTTATTGGTGAAATTGCGATGGGTATATTAATTTTTCAGGACATAGCTTTTATCCCGTATTTGATAATATTTACCTCAATAACAGGTAAAGATATTTCAGCTTGGACGATTATTAAAGACACAGTATTGGGATTAATTAAAGCAACGGCTATTATTACTGCATTATTTTATTTTGGGCAAAAAATTATACCCAAAATTTTTAGTAAAGTTGCCAGAGTTTCAAGGGAATTATTTGATCTGTTTATTATTGTTTTTATTTTTTTTATCGTTGGATTGTCAATAATTTTGAAGATCCCGACCTTGATTGGAGCAATGGTGGCCGGAGTTTTATTAGCCCAGACTATAGAGCATTACCATATATTTTCCGAAGTTAGACCACTTCGCAATCTTCTTGGGGTAATTTTTTTTGTTTATATCGGTAGTCACATCGAACTGCGTTTGGTAATTTCTTATCTGCCGGCGATATTACTATTTACGGTTGGGGTAATCATTATCAAAGCCCTCGTAGTTTTAATAATTTTTTTATCTTTAAAATTTCATTCAAAAACAAGTTTCAATCTATCGATGTATCTATTCCAGATAGATGAAGATGCTTTCATTCTAATGTCATCAGCTTATTTAAGTAAGGTAATTTCACTTGAAAAATATCTGTTTGTAATTACTTCAGTACTAATCACTTTTATTCTTACGCCGATATTTATTAATAATAAAGAGAATTTTTATAGATCAATAAGAGAATTTATAAAAAAATATGTACCTTTTTTGGAAAAATTTATTGCTTATAGAATTGATAGTAATCAATCTCCAATTGATACTTTGGAAATAAAAAATCATGTCGTGATATGCGGTTATGGAAGAATAGGTAGTTATATTGGGCGTTCATTGATGCTGGCAAATATACCGTACGTAGCCATCGACTATAATCTTTATCAAGTGGAAAAAGCAAAAAAACGGGGTACCAATATCATTTATGGAGATCCGGCCGATATTGATATTCTTGATTATGCCCAAGTTGACGTAGCAACAATAATAATCTTAGCGGTTCCAGAAAGATCGGTGCAGGAGGCTATTGTCCTTAATGCAAAAAAACTTAATAGGGATATCTATATTATAAGTCGAGTTCACAGACAAGCAGATCAGGTAAGAATGAAAGATATGGGTGTAAATTTAGTTGTTCAGCCGGAATTTGAAGCATCCCTTTCAATCATAAAAAGAATTTATCATTGGCATAAGCTAGAAAAAGAAGATATTATAAATAAGATAAGAAGGCTTAAAATAGAACATGGGATATCATAAGAAAATTTTCAATTTTCAATTTTCAATTTTCAATAAAAAGAGTCTATTTATCTTTTTTGTTGTCTTAGGTCTAACTTATTATTTGTTTAAATTGATTTCTTCTTCAGCGTTTTTGAAAGGAAGAGATAAGATTAATGTGGTTTTTTATGGAGAAAAAGCGCGTTTTTACTCATTAGATCGAAAAAATATCAACTACCTGCTGTCTTTCTCCAATTTGGTTAAAGTAATAGTTCCGGGTGGTTACGGTAAATATAAAGTTGGGGCGGTTGGCAAATTGGCTAGTTTAGAAAAAAAACCGGACATTATAAGAAAAACTTTTTCAACAATGACTTCGACTTTGGTTGATCTATATTTTTATCAAAAAAAAACCAATATTTATTATGATAATTCCAATTTAAAACAAA
>JBBTSP010000038.1:0-7232 GCA_038064655.1 Patescibacteria group bacterium
GAAATGGCCAAAGCATTAGCCCGCGAAGGGGGAATCGGAATTATTCACCGGTTTTTGACGATTGAAAAAGAAGCAGAGATGGTGGCGGCAGTTAAAAAAGAAAGATTGTTGGTAGGGGCGGCCGTCGGAATAAAAGATGATTATATTGAAAGAACTGAGGCTTTAGTTAAGGCTGGAGTTGACGTGATTGTCATAGACATTGCTCATGGTCATTCTATTTATTTAATTAAAGTCCTGAAAGATTTAAAGAAAAAATTTCCCAAAATTGACATTATTGCCGGTAATGTGGCCACCGCTGAGGCGGTCGAAGAGTTGATTAATAATGGAGCCACGGCAGTTAAAGTCGGGATCGGTCCGGGGGCCCTGTGTATTACCAGAATTGTGGCCGGAGCCGGTGTTCCGCAGTTAACGGCCATTTCTGAATGTGCAGCCATGGCCAGAAAATATCAAATTCCAATTATTGCCGATGGAGGTATTAGAAACTCAGGGGATATGGTCAAAGCTTTGGCAGTTGGCGCCTCAACCGTCATGATCGGAACATTATTTGCCGGTTGTGATGAATCGCCGGCCCTAACGTTTTTTAAAGATAACAGGAAATTTAAATTGACCCGTGGCATGGCCTCCCTCATGGCTAATCATGATCGACAGAAAAACGATATAAAAGTGAAAAGGGATTTGAAAGAGTATGCAGCCGAAGGGGTTGAAGCAGTCGTTCCATATAGGGGAAACGTAACCGAATTTATAAATCAATTGCTCGGCGGCGTCCGTTCGGGATTTTCGTATTGCGGAGCGAAAAATATTACCGAAACTTGGGATAAAGCCGAATTTATCCAGATTACCCAGAGTTCACTAATAGAATCTAAACCTCATGACGTGGAGCAGATATGACATATTTACTTTGTAATGACTATCTTTTTAAAGGAGTTATTCCTAAAAAATCCTTTTTTGAAAAAGAATAATGGAATATGCCCCAAAATGATAAATGTATAAAGAATGCAACTAAAAAACCTAATATTCCTTTAGATTGCAAATATGCTAAGACTAACCCACCAATAAACGAGCTAATAATTGGAAAAAAAGAAAACTTTTTAGGAAGAAGAAAAACTGCCGGGATATGAACAACAAAGAAAACTAGACCAAACATGATTGGAGAAACCCCAAAGGTTAGTAAGCCGCCCAAGAAACAAATATCTTGGAAAAGGATTTCGAAAAATTTTGGCAACTGATAACCAAACCTTTCTTTTTTAGCATAGTAATCATTTTTGTAAAAAGTTGGTACAAAAAGCCATAGTATAAATAAGGATAAGACAACCATTAAATGGTACAAAGAAAGATCATTAAAATATATAAAGAACTGGTTCTGATAAACAACAAAAAGGATTAGTGAGAGAACTATGAAAAAAAGAGTATGTTGCCAAGATTTTTCATAATAAGTAATCTTATATTTTTTAAAAAGATAGTTGGGTAAGCCCATTCCGCTAATCCAAAAAAATAACCAAATTGCTATCCATGTAATCATAAATTATTTATAAACTTATATTACTATTTATAAAACTAAAATATTTGGTTTAAAAAAATAAATCTCGATTTTTTGTAATTTTACTTCCTCTGTTAAATTTTTTTTAAAAATAGCATATATAGAATATGTTAATTAATCATAAAGAAAGAAAAGGTTTAGCTATCTGGTATTTTCTTGATAAACAAGGAAGGTTGTTTTTATAGTAAATCCAATTTAGGATAATTTTTGCTTCTTTAGTACTAAATTTAAGGCGATAAAATGGATTGCTTAATTTTTTTGTTTTAAATTTTAAACATTCGATATTTCCATGTATTTTTTTCAGTTTAATAATAATTTTTTGTAACCATTCTATATGTTTTTCACTCGCAGATGTAAAATATACAAAAAGTCGATCGTATATGTATTTTGGATTTAAATGAGTATTATATCGATCCTTATAATAAATAATACTTCCATCTCCATCTAAATGCCCACGTAAAAAATCGACAAAATATTTTTGAGGAATTTTTAACTCTCCTATTATCAGTGATTTATTAGGGGAAAGTCCTATCTTAATTAAAAAGTCGTAAAGCACTACGTCTCCCAACTGAACTCTAAATGCTTTTTTCCGAAATCTTTTTTTTGGAGTGTTTTTAGTTATTTTATTATTTTTACCAAGGCAACATTTAAATGTATAAAGAAGTTGTCTATCAGTAGAAGTTAAAGTAATATGGCGATTATCTTTAGATAAATTACCATCAGTTGTTATCAATCCTACTGCGTATGCTAATTCAAAACTCCACTTAATCATCTTTTTTGATTTTCTTCTCATTGTTGTTTGAGTGCCAGGGGAGGGAATTGAACCCTCATGAGATTGCTCTCACAGATTTTTGAAACCTGCGCGTATGCCAGTTCCGCCACCCCGGCTATTTACATTATACCAATAACTTAAATTTTACCCCTTGCTTTTTTTTCTAAATAATATACAATATTATTCTCAGAAGCTATGAAAAACTCTGAGGTTTTTTTTGGGAAAGATATCATTTCCCTCGACCAGTTTGATAAAAAATCAGTTGAAAAAGTTTTTGCCACAGCTGCAAAAATTAAAAAAACCTCAACAAAAAAGTTGTTGAAAATTCTTTCCGGAAAAATCATCGGCCTTTTATTCTTTGAACCATCAACCCGAACCTTTAGCTCCAATTCTGCGGCTGTTAAAAGACTGGGAGGCCAAACAATTGAATATCAAAATCCTCTGGAAACTTCTTCAATCGTCAAGGGCGAAATGATTAAGGATACGATAAAAATAATGGAACAATATTGTGATGCAATTGTTATGCGTCATCCGATAGTGGGAACCTTAAAAAAGGTAGCGGATGTGTCTGACATTCCAGTTATTAACGCCGGCGACGGAATTGGCGAGCACCCGACCCAAGCCCTTCTTGATATGTTTACAATCTATGAAAAACACCAACATCTTGATCATCTGAAAGGCCTTTTAGTTGGTGATCTTTTAAACGGCCGGACCATCCACTCACTGATTCGCGGTTTGTCAATTTTTCCCAAAAATACTCTTTATCTTTTATCACCAAAAAAATTAAGGTTGTCAAAAGAAGATTTTCAGGCGTCAGAAAAAAGAAATATCAAGTTAATCGAAATAAAATCGTTTAAAGAAATTCCAGCCGACTGCCATTTTTGGTATTGGACAAGGGTACAAAAAGAAAGATTTAGTGATAAAAACGAGTATGAAAAACTAAAACTAAGTTTTATATTGACCAAAAAATTGGTTGAAGAGAGAGCGGGAAAAAATACTTTAATTATGCATCCGTTGCCAAGAGTCGGAGAGATTGAAACTGCAGTTGATACAGATCCACGGGCAGTTTATCTGACGACCGAAGCAAAAAATGGTATGTATGTAAGAATGGCATTGTTTAGCTTGATATTAAAAAGTTAAAGCTCGGTATCGAATTTTTTTGTCTCTGTGGGAACCCTCCCCAAGGGAGCTCCCAAGTCGAAAAAAAATTCAATACGTTCGCTTTCCAGACTAAAAATTAAAAATTCTCTATGCTTGGCAAATTAATCTTAAAAGACGGGGAAATTTTTGAAGGTCAAAGTTTTGGCTATGAGCAGGCCAATTCCGGTGAGCTGGTTTTTTCTACCGGAATGGTCGGCTATCCGGAGTCGTTGACAGATCCTTCGTACGAAGGCCAAATTCTTGTCTGTACTTATCCGATTATTGGCAGTTACGGAGTCCCGGATAAAAAATTTTGGGAATCGGACAGGATTCATGTCTCCGGCTTAATCGTTTCTCAATACATAGACACACCATCACATTTTCAAAGTAAGATGACGCTGTCCGAGTGGTTGAAAAAAGAAAAAATTCCGGCGCTTGAGATTAAAGACACCCGTTATCTGACTCAAAAATTAAGAGATAAAGGAGTGCAATTATCAAAAATTGTTTTTAACCAAGATGTTGAGTTTATTGATCCAAACAAAAAAAACCTTATGGATATTGTTTCAACTAAAAAAGTTGTTGTTGAAAATTATCTTATGTACGATCGTTCACAAGATATTAAAAAACAAAATGGAACAATTGTTCTGATTGATTGTGGAGTCAAGAAAAACATTGTTAGAAGTTTGTTGGCGCGTGGAGTTAAGGTAGTTATCGTTCCTTGGGATTTTGACATTTTTTCGCTTAAAGAAAGTATTGACGGGGTGGTTGTCTCCAATGGCCCAGGCAATCCAAAGATGTGCGAGGCGACGATTGAAACAGTCAAAAAAATAATGATAAAAAAAATTCCTCTGCTTGGAATTTGTCTGGGCAATCAGATTTTAGCTTTGGCGGCTGGAGGAGATACTTATAAGATGAAGTTTGGTCATCGTGGGCAGAATCAACCCTGCGTAATAGTTGGAACAAAAAAGTGTTATCTAACGACACAAAATCATGGTTTTGCCATCGGGAAAGTTCCTGCCGATTTTAAACCTTGGTTTGTCAATGCCAATGACAATACCAATGAAGGAATCATTCACAAAAAATATCCGTTTATGTCAGTCCAGTTTCACCCGGAAGCCAGTCCAGGGCCGGTGGACACTAGGTGGATATTTGATGAGTTTTTGAGTAGGTTGTAGTGAGTAGTGGGTAGTTAGTAGTTAAAAAACAAACATGAAATCTTATAAAGAACTAATAGTTTGGCAAAAGTCAATGAAGTTTTGCAAAGATCTCTATTTGATTACAGATAAATTTCCGAAAAATGAATTATATGGTCTGACATCTCAATTAAGAAGAGCTTCTGTTGCTATTCCGTCAAATATAGCTGAAGGTCAAAGAAGGGGGCATAAAGCTGAATACATTCAATTTATTAGAATTTCTTTTTCTTCCGGCGCTGAAGTTGAAACACAGTTATTGATTGCCCTGGATACTGGTTATTTAAACAAAGAAGACTATCAAAAACTTAATAATCTTTTAGAAGAAATAATGAGAATGCTGAATAAGTTATTGCAAGTTTTAAATGTATGAATAAACAAAATTACAACCTACAACCTACAACCTACAACCTAAAAAAGGTATTGTTATTGGGCTCCGGAGCTTTGAAAATTGGCCAGGCTGGAGAATTTGACTATTCAGGATCTCAAGCGATCAAAGCTTTTAAAGAGGAAAGAATAAGAACCGTTCTCATTAACCCCAACATTGCCACGATTCAGACTTCCAAAGAATTAGCCGATAAAGTATATTTTCTTCCGGTAACAGTTGAGTTTGTGACCGAGGTAATTAAGAAAGAAAAACCCGATGCGATTGCTTTATCTTTTGGCGGTCAGACAGCCTTAAATTGTGGAATGGACCTTCATAAAAAAGGGATTTTGAAAAAATACAATGTTCAAGTTTTAGGAACACCGGTTTCCTCAATTATCCTGACGGAAGACCGAGAAAAATTTGCCAACCATCTTCATAAAATCAAAGTCATCACGCCAAAGAGTTTTGCCGTCACAACAGTCACTGAGGGTTTTAAAAGGGCTCTGGAAATCGGTTATCCGGTCATGATTCGAGCCGGTTATTCTTTAGGCGGACAAAAATCGGGAATCGTTCAAAACGAAAAAGAATTTATTTCCGTTGCTCAGGCGGCCCTGGCCTTTTCCCCGCAAATATTGGTTGAAAAATACCTTCATCATTATAAAGAGATTGAGTATGAAGTAGTCAGGGATAAATATGACAACTGTGTAACGGTTTGCAACATGGAAAATTTTGATCCTTTAGGCGTTCATACCGGCGAATCAATCGTCGTTGCTCCTAGTCAGACACTCACCAACTTTGAATATCATTATCTGAGAGAGCTTTCAATTAAAATCGTCAGAAGCTTGAGGATTGTGGGCGAATGTAATGTTCAATTTGCATTAAATCCTCATCCGTTGTCACCAATTGAATATTACGTTATTGAAGTTAATGCACGTTTATCACGTTCCTCGGCTCTGGCTTCCAAAGCGACCGGTTATCCTTTAGCTTATGTTGCAGCAAAACTGATTTTGGGAAAAAGTCTGATGGAAATAAAAAATCAGGTTACCCAAGTTACTCAATCATTTTTTGAACCGGCTTTAGACTACATTGTTGTCAAAATTCCCCGTTGGGACATGGATAAGTTCAAAGGAACATCGGAAAAAATTGGCAGCTCAATGAAATCAGTCGGCGAAATCATGGCGATTGGCCGGACTTTTGAAGAGGCGATTCAAAAGGGCGTCCGGATGCTTGATATCGGCGTGCAGGGAGTGACTGATAATAATTTTGATATGTCAGAAGAAGAAATTTTAGCGAATATTAAACAAGCAAATTCCAAAAGAATATTTTTTATCACCAAAGCGTTAAAACAAGGAGTATCTGTTCAAAAAATTTATGAATTGAGCGGTATTGACCCATGGTTTTTAAATCGTTTAAAGGCGATTGTGGAGGCGGAACGGAAACCCGAACAATTATTGCATTTAAAACAATTAGGTTTTTCAGATAAAAAAATAGGGGAGCTGTTAGGTGTTAAGGAGTTAGATGTTAGAAGGGAGAGAATCAAAAATAAAATTACCCCTTCGGTTTTTCAAATCGATACTTTGGCTGGAGAATTTCCTGCCCGAACAAATTATTTGTACACGACTTATAACGGAAATCATCATGATGTGGATCCGATCGGAGATAAGGGAGTAATGGTTCTGGGCTCTGGGCCCTACCGGATCGGTTCTTCAGTCGAGTTTGATTGGACCTGTGTAAACACGGCTTTAAATCTAAAAAAATATGGAAAAAAATCAATTATTGTCAACTGTAATCCGGAAACTGTCTCAACCGATTATGATATTTCGGACAGGTTGTATTTTGAAGAAATTAGTTTTGAGCGGGTAGCTGATATTTATGAGTTTGAACATTCTTCATCAGTTGTTGTTTCCGTTGGCGGTCAAACTCCAAATAATATTGCTAAAAAAATTGATCAATACGGAATAAAGATATTGGGTACGGCTGCGATTGATATCGACCGGGCCGAGGATAGGAAAAAATTTTCTCAATTACTTGACGATTTGAAAATCAAACAACCGGTTTGGAATAGTTTTACTGAAATAGAAATAGCCTTAAAATTTGCTAAAGACGTTGGTTATCCGATTTTAGTCAGACCGTCCTACGTCCTGTCAGGGGCGGCTATGAACCTCTGTTATAATCCAATAGAACTGAAACATTTTATTGAAAAAGCGACTAACATCAATAAAAAAC
>JBBTSP010000039.1:0-5480 GCA_038064655.1 Patescibacteria group bacterium
CTTCCATTCCAAGAATGGCAATAATATCCTGAAGATCTTTGTATCTTTGCAAAGTCTTCAAAACGTCGCGGGTTACCTGATAGTGTTCTTCACCAACTATATCAATATCAAGAGCCCGTGACGATGAAGTCAGAGGATCAATAGCCGGATAAAGGCCTTGTTCAGACAGCGATCGCTCCAGCGTGATTGAAGCGTCCAGGTGGGAAAAAGTCGCCACCGGGGCCGGGTCGGTATAGTCATCGGCCGGTACGTAAACTGCTTGGATTGAAGTAATCGATCCCTTATTGGTTGAAGTAATTCTTTCTTGCAGTGCGGCCATTTCCGAGGCTAAAGTCGGCTGATATCCGACGGCCGAAGGAATTCTTCCCAGTAAAGCTGACACTTCGCTTCCTGCTTGAGCAAATCTGAAGATATTATCAATAAATAAAAGGACATCCATGTTTTTCTGGTCACGGAAATATTCGGCCATAGTCACTCCGGTCAAAGCAACGCGCAGACGGTTGCCGGGCGGCTCGTTCATCTGGCCAAAAACAAGCGAAGTATTTTTCAAAACTTTAGTTTCCTTCATCTCCAGCCAAAGATCGTTTCCTTCCCGGGTTCTCTCCCCGACTCCGGTGAAGACAGAAACCCCGTGATGATTTTTGGCTACATTATGAATCATTTCTTGGATAATAACGGTTTTTCCTACTCCGGCTCCCCCGAAAATAGCCACTTTTCCTCCTTTAATAAAAGGAGCAATTAAATCAATCACTTTAATTCCGGTTTCAAAAATTTCCTGTTCCACCGACTGTTCGATCAATTTGGGTGGCGTGCCATGAATTGATGCACTGAATTTGGACTTAATCTCGCCCAGTTCGTCAATCGGTTCACCCAAAACATTCATAATCCTCCCCTGAGTGGCTTCGCCGGTCGGAACAGTAATAGGTTTGCCGGTATTTGAGACTTTCATGCCGCGTCGAAGTCCAAAGACATTAGTCATGGCGACTGTCCTGACAAGTCCTTGGTCGAGTATTGCTTCAACCTCAAGAATAATTTTTCCAACTTTCTTGTCCTCAATAAGGAGAGCGTCATAGATTTTAGGAGTTTCATTTTCTTTGAATTTAATGTCAACAACAACACCGCGAATGGAAACGATTTGGCCTACATTCATATAAATTTTATAAAAATTATAATGATTATAATTACTAATTACTTTCTACCGATTCTTTAGCTGTCACCATGTCTAGTAATTCACTGGTAATTTTTTCCTGTCTGATTTTATTGCGAACCAAAGTCAAGTTATAGATTACGTCAGTGGCATTGTCCGTGGCATTTTTCATCGCCATCATTCGAAGAGAATGTTCCCCGGCCTCACTTTGGATCAGGGCAAATCTCAATTTTTCTTCAACAAAGCTTCGAAGCAGTGAGTCAATAATCTGCTTTGGGTCGGGCTCAACCAAGTATTCAGAAGTCTTTTCCTCGACTGTTTTTTCATCAGTAACTTTTTGAGAAAAATTAATCGGCAGTAAAGTCGTCATAACCGGGCTTGATTGAATGGTCGAGATAAATTGATTATGAAAAAGATTGATTCGGCCGTAAGTTTTATCAAGGAATTTATTTAAGGCGAATTCAAAAATCGCCGAAACATTATTGATTGGAATATTTGATGAATAATCAGCCATAATATGGGCGGAAAATTTACTCAAAAGATTTGCTTTTTTCCCTATGATAATAAAATCAGTATTTTTAAAATCAATATTTTTTACGATAAAACGAAGAAGATTAAAGTTAAAGCTGCCGCAAAGACCTTTATTGCTGGCAATAACAATGGCTAAGTTTTTTCTTTCAATTTTATCGTTCGTTTGGGCAATCAACGGAGAAAGAGAAGGATCAATCTTTGGGCTAACGGCCCGGATTATTTTCTCAATTTCTTCCTGGTATGGTCTGCCATCTACCGCAACCTGCTGGGCCTTTTTCATTTTTATCGCCGAGACAAGCTGCATGGCTTTGGTAATTTTTTTGACGTTGGTTACCGATTTAATTTTCTTGCGAATGATGCGAATGTTCATAATTCTTTAATTAATTTTTCAAGTTCTTTCCCATCCTTTTCATCCATTATTTTATTTTTGTTAATTTTTTCCAGCCATTTTTTCCCTTTTGACCTTAGAGCATCCAACAATTTATTTTCAAAAGTATCAATTTGATCGACCGGAATTTGGTCAAGATAAGCATTGCTGGCGGCCCAAAGAATAGCTACCTGTTCGGCCAAACTCAACGGTTTATTTTTCTTTTGTTTCAAAATCTGAGTGACTTTAGCGCCTCGATTAAGAAATTTTTTGGTTTCCTCGTCCAGTTCTGATTCAAACTGGGAAAAAGCGGCAAGATCTCGATACTGAGCCAGATCAAGCTTTAATTTTCCGGCAACCGCTTTCATGGCTTTGGTTTGAGCATTTCCTCCGACCCGGGAGACGGAAAGTCCGACGTTAATCGCCGGTCTGATTCCGGCATTAAATAAATCAGTCTCCAAAGAAATCTGCCCGTCGGTAATTGAAATGACGTTGGTCGGGATATAGGCTGAAAGATCACCGTCCAAAGTTTCAATTATTGGAAGAGCGGTAATAGAACCACCGCCGTATTTTTCATCAATCCGGCAGGCTCTCTCCAAAAGCCGTGAATGAAGATAAAAAACATCGCCCGGATAAGCTTCTCGGCCGGCCGGCCGTCGTAAAATCAAAGACATTTGGCGGTAGGCCCAGGCATGTTTAGTAAGATCGTCATAGACAACTAAAACATCTTTCCCCTTATCCATAAAATATTCTCCGATAGCACAAGCAGTGTAGGGAGCTAAATATTGCATCGCCACCGAATCGGCGGCAGAAGCATTAACAACAATCGTATATTTATCTGCTTTATTTTTTTTCAGAAGTTCAACAATAGCAGCCACTTTAGAATTTTTCTGGCCAATGGCACAATAGATACAGATAACATCTTCTTCCTTTTGATTAAGAATAGTGTCTATAGCTATGGTGGTTTTACCAGTACCGCGGTCGCCAATAATAAGCTCTCTTTGTCCCCTGCCAATGGGAATTAGGGCATCAATTGCCTTTATACCGGTTTGAAGAGAAACTTTAACCGGCTGTCGTTTGACAACGCCGGCAGCAATTTTTTCAACCGGATAAAAAGTTTTTGATTTAATCGGAGTCTTTCCGTCCTGCGGAAGTCCCAGAGAATCAACCACCCGGCCAAGCAAAGATTCGGAAACAGGGATGGAAAGAGTGTAACCTAAAGCTTTAGCTTTATCCCCGGCGGCAATACCGGTATAATCGCCAAGAATAATCGCACCGACTTCATCCTCAGTCAGATCAATAACATATCCAAGCAGGTTTTTCTTAAATTCAATCAGTTCACCATAAGCGACCTGATCAAGTCCTTCCAAAATAACAACGCCGTCCTTGACCTGGGAAACTATCCCGGTCTCAACAGTTTCAATTTTTGGTTTATTTTGCAACTCACGTTCCAGAGTTTTTAGATATTCATCAATCAATTTCATATAAAGTGTTTGATAATTTTGATAATGATCCTGATAAGGACAAGTCGATCGTCTTTGATCCGATTTTAATGATAACCCCGGCAATAATAGACTTGTCAATCCGGTAATCGGCATCTTTCCAGTTTAGATCAGGAAATTTTTTTTCGGATAAAACTTTTATTTCTTCAACATCCAAAGCATCAGCACTATAAACTGCAACACGATTTTGTTCTTTTTGGATACGCTCCAACAAAAAGTTTTTTAGATCATTTTTTAGCTTCGGATTGATCTTCATAAATATTTTAATTTAACTCAATACGGCCTTTATAGTTTTTAATAATTGCGCCGGTAATTTTTTTTCTGGATGATTCGTCCAGGGATTCTCTTAATGTACTTTCCACAATCATCAGACTCGTCTTGACAATCTTATCTTTGACTTCGCGATACAGACTATTCCGTTCATCTTCGAGTAATTTTTTACTTTTATTCCGTATCTCTTGGGCATCGGACTCCGCTTGTTTGATAAGATCGGCTCTTAAATTTTGAGCCTCTTTTTTTGCCTGGACAAACAAAACATCAAACTCTTTTTTCATTTTCTCTTTCGCTTTTTTTTCAGCTTCTATCGCTACTTCTTCACTTTTCTTCAGTTTTTCCAACAGTTTGGTTTTTTCTTCCTCATTTTTTCTCTCTTGGTTTAAAAAAGATGTGAACGGTTTGACGACAAATTTTTTAACCAATATAAAAAACAAAACAAAGTTAATCATCTGAGCCAATAATAATTTTCCATCGATTCCTAAATTTTCCATTTACAAAATATAATTTTTATAATATTTATAATCGTTATAACGATTATGCAAACTTAAGTATTAACGCGACTACTAACGCGTAAATCGCAATGGCTTCGGCAAATGCAAGCGCCAAAATCATTGTGGTACGAATCGCCGATTCCGCTTCAGGATTGCGTCCAAGAGCTTCAACTGCTTTGCTACCAATCATACCAATTCCAAGAGCCGGAGCGATCGCTCCAACCGCGATCGCAATGGCCACTGACAAAAGTTTCATGGCTTCTGTTGACATATTTTAATTCACCCCCGTTCGATAATATAAAATTTATAATATTTATAATTTTTATAACTATTATACTCATCAACCATGCTCAACTACTGCGTTACTTAAAAACACGGCTGTCAACATTGAAAAAACCAACGCCTGGACAAAGCCGACAAAAATCTCCAAGGCAATAAACGGAAAAGAGGCTAAGACAGGTACCAAAAAAGCCACAATAGTTAAAAGAACTTCTCCGGCAAAAATATTTCCAAATAAACGAAAGGCGAATGATAGAACTTTAGAAAATTCAGAAAGAATGTCAAGAATGCCGACAAAAAACATAATCGGACTGGAAAAGTTAAAAAATTTATGAAGATATTTTTTAATCCCTAAGAATTTAATTGAAAAAAATTGGATAGAAAGAACAGAAACAATTGCTAAAGCCAAAGTTGTATTTAGATCGGCATTATTTCCGCGAAGCAAAGGAACAAAAACTTCCTCATGGCCTTCTTTAACTTTAATTAAGAGACTGCCGACTCCTGGAAGCAAACCGAACCAGTTTTGTAAAAGAATGTAAAAGAAAAAAGCAAAAAGCAAGGGGAAAAAGACAGTTGTTTTTTCACCTAATACAGATTCAAACAACGAATAGATACTATTAACAAAAAATTTAATTAGATAATAAAAATTACTTTTTCTCTTAAACGTCGACTGATTTTTGTAGTAAAGAACAATGAAGATAGTTAGTAAGAAGACGATGCCAGAGGCAATCATTGAGTTGGTAATCCCGAGCCCCATTAACTCAAAAATTTTTTCCGCTTTAATACTGATATGTGGCATCTTATTTGATAAGTTTAAACAAATTGTAAAAACTGCTGATCATCCCGAAAAAAATAAAAAAAACCGTAAAAACAGGTTTACTATGAAA
>JBBTSP010000040.1:0-5811 GCA_038064655.1 Patescibacteria group bacterium
CTCTCTCATTTTCCGTTAGCGTCTTAAATCCTGTGAGTTAAAGTATGTTAAAAAAATTTGATACCATAAATCCGTCAAGATTTTTTTCAATTAAAATTTTTCTTAATCTATCAATTCGATGTTGAAGCATAATGTTTTATTTTATCACACACTCATGTCATTCCCGCGGAGGCGGGAATCCAGACTAAATATACATTTGACTTTTAAATAATCATGTTATAACATGTTATAACTATGAATCAAACAATCATTTCAATAGGAAACTCTTACGGGGTTATCATTCCTAAAAATTTATTGGATTCAACAGGACTTAAACCCGGAGGCAAAATTGTACTAGAAAAAGATCCAAATAACAGAAAAACAATCATATTGAGTCAAAATGGTAAAAAAAATACATCGTCAATCACTCCTAACTTTCTACGAATAGTAGAAAATATTAATAAAAAATACGGCCTTGTTTTTAAAGAACTGGCTAATAAATAATGTGGAAGAAGAAATAGCATATTTAACTCTCGAACAAGTTTTATTAATCCATGAAGATCAAGTAGACAGATATGGAGGTAGTCATGGCCTTCGAGATATAGCCCTTCTCGAGTCTGCCATATATAGATCGCAAGCTACTTTCGGAGGAATCGACTTATATCCGTCTATATTTGAAAAAGCCGGAGCTTTAGTTCACTCACTATTACTTAATCATCCTTTTGTTGATGGAAATAAAAGAACAGCAATCGCCTCGATGTTAGTTTTCCTTGAAATTAACGGTTATTTGTTTTCTATTACTCAAAAAGAATTGGTGAAAACGGCCTTAAGTATTGAAAATAAAAAATGGAATATTGAAAAAATCTCCCTCTGGCTCCAAAAACATTCGAGAAAGATCAGGCTTTGAACTATAATTTAAAGATAATGAATAAAAATAAATATATTCAACCAGTATTACCTTCATTAAAACCAAAAAAATACCCAAATAATTCTTTATTAGTTAATAAAAACAATTTAGAAAAAGAATTAAAAAGAAGAGGGCTGAATATTATTTTGAAGGAGAATTTAAAAGGTGGATTTATTTCGCAAGTATATTCAGCCGATCTTGATGGCAAATCAGTTGTTGTCAAGCACACCGCCGGTGCTATCCCCTTTGATCCAACCGAGCTTTATTTGGATAAAAAATCTCACGACGTTGATTGTAATATTTTAAAAAAATTACAAAGTAATCAAAAAATAAAAGTACCTAAATTATTGTTTAATTTTTCAGACATTACAACTTCAGTAATGGAAAATCTTTATAGCCAAGATTATGAATTAATGCAAGATCAAATATTTAATAAAAAATTAACTGTAAAAACGGCTGAAAGCGTTGGATGTTCGATTGCCCATTTAGTTATTGAATCAAGGAAATGGAAGGAATTTCCGGTGGTTCAGATAGCACAAATGAGTATTTATGAAAGAGGCCTAGAGCTTCGTTTATCTTATCCCAATAGTCAAAAAGAATATTTGAAACTAGAAAAAATATATACAAAAAACAATAAATATTGGTCATGGCCAGACTGTCATCCTAAAAATATTTTTGTAAATAAAAAAGGCGAGGTGACTTTTATAGATTTTGGTTATTCTCAATGGGCGGATCAGAGATTCATGCTTCCAAGTCACTTAGCTCACATAGTTATTTATTGTTTAGCCGGATATATTGATTTGGATTTGGCTAGAAAATACATTGAAGAATGTATTACCTCTTATAGAAAAATTGAACCGATTAATGAAAATATTTTTTGCCAATATCTAACGATGGAAGTTTTACACCGGGCTAATGGAAAATGGGTTCAAGGAATTGAGACAAAAGAACAAAAACTCGCTCTTCTTAAATTTGGCTATACGGTTTTTGATGAAAAAATAGGTACAATTAATCAATTATTAAACCTTCTTTAAAAATGAAACTTTCAGAAAAACAAAAAGGAATTTTAGCCTTGATCGGACTGGCTTTTACCTATGCTTCTTTTGGTTTTTTTACGAGATATTTGTCAGTTAGTTTTGGGTTTTTTCAGCAACTTTATTTGCGTATTTTAGCCGGATTGATAATAGGTTTTATAATATTTGGAAAAAACCTTGACTTTTCAAAACTTAAAAAAATTACTTTGAATGAATGGCTACTGTTAATATTTAGAGCTGTTTCTTACTATCTATTGGGAGCGGCTCTGTTTAACAAAGCGGTTTTATTAACAAAAATAAGCACAGTTGCCTTTATTGGTTCAATTCCAATGACGGCGATCTTAGGATTTTTAATATTAAAAGAAAAAGCTACTTTACAAAAAATATTTTATATTACCTTATCTTTTATTGGCGTTATTGTAATTTCAATAAATAATTTTTCTGATTTTTCCTTAGGACGGGGAGAAATACTTGCTTTAATGTCTGTTTTTTTTGTTTCTCTGAGCATCATCTTTAGAAAATATCAAACAAAGTTACTTAATAATGTTGAAATCACTCAAATACTTTTATTTATTGCCTTTATCTTCATATTTATTACCTCTTTATTGATGAAAGAAGGATTGCCAATCAACAATTGGAATTGGAGTGTTTTCTTCATTGTCTCTATAGCAGGATTGGCAAATGTTTTAATGATATTTTTCACCAACTATGGATTTGAGCATATAAAAACCTCAATTGCCGCAAATATTTTAACTTTAGAGATGTTTTTCGCCGTATTAATAGGCCTTCTATTTTATAGTGAAATTCCTTCATTGAAAGAAGCATTAGGTGGTATTTTAATTTTATTTAGCGTTATGCAAATGAATAAGTTAGAATAAAAACTATTGACAAACCTTAGGTTAATCTATAGAATAGTCTTATGTTAATCCCAACTTCAAAGAATGTTAAAACCATTACAGATATGAGAGAAGATGCTTTAGGCCTTCTTGAACAGGTAAAGAAAAATGGTGTCACTTATATTTTTCACCGCTCCGAACCTAAAGCGGTCATGTTAGATATTGATGAATTTGTTAGAATGCAAGAGCTACTTGAAGATTATTTTGATTCACAGGAGACAATAAAACTTGAAAAAGAACCTCGAGGGAAAGGCATTCCAATAGAAGAGATAATGAAGAAAAAAGTATAAATATTGCAAAACTTTCTGGTGGAGAAAATTTTTATAGATTAAAAATGAAAAAAATTAGGGCATTATTTATGATTAATTTTGAGTTAAAACAGATAATTATTAGAAAAATTGGTTACAGAAAAGATATTTATAGGTCGTTTTAATTAAGGTAATTTTGTTAGAATAAAATATGCTTAGAAGACTGGTGATTCTCATAGTAATTTCAGTAATCACAATTCCTGTCTTATTTCTTTCCTTCCAATATTTTTCCCGCGCAGCTGCGGTAAAAGCTAATATTATTATTGACGCAACTAAAACTTCCGGACCATTTCCAGACCGCTGGAAAGCTTTAGCTCAAGGCGGCGAAGAGTCGGGGGTAAGGATGTTGGAAAATGTTGTTTCTCAAGTCTCCGGACTATATCCAAGATATATCAGGCTTGACCATATATACGATTTCTATGATGTAGTTTCCAGAAACTCCTCTAATAATTTAAGCTTTGATTTTTCCAAATTAGATAAAACGGTTTGTGATATATATAACACCGGTGCAAAACCTTTCTTTTCCTTAGGGTATATGCCTCCAACCTTGTCTGACGATGGTTCACTAGTAGACAAGCCGAAAAATTGGAATGAGTGGACTTTTTTAGTTCAAAAAACCGTCGAACATTATAGTAATAAAGAAACGGTTTTATCCTGCGGAGCGATGGATAATTTTTGGAAGACCGACATTTATTATGAAGTCTGGAATGAGCCGGACTTGGAAAGTTTTGGCAAATGGAAATATACTGGAGCAAAAAGCTATAGCGATCTTTATTTTTATTCAGTCAAAGGGGCTCAGCAAGCGCAAAATGTTCTGCCTTTTAAAATCGGCGGCCCGGTGACAACCGCTTTATATAAAAATTGGATACAAAAATTTTTGGATTTTGTCATCGCCAATAATTTAAGGATTGATTTTCTAAGCTGGCATCATTATTCAAAAAAAACCGACGATTATATGCAGGATATTATTAATTTAAATAAATGGTTGAGCGAAGATCCAAAATACGATCCATATGAAAATTTGCCAAAAATAATTTCCGAGTGGGGTTATGATAGCGAAAAAAACCCAATTGCCGATACTGAAGTTGGAGCGGCTCACACAGTCGCTTCTTTAAGAAATCTATTAAATGCTCGTTTGGAATTGGCTTTTCTTTTTGAAATTAAAGATGGTCCATCTCTTTCTTGGGGAATTTTAAACTATGATGGAAGTTCAAAGCCCCGTTATCAAGCCTTAAAGCTTTTAAATTCTTTGGAAGGAAATCAATTGATAGTTGAGGGTGAAGGAAGTAATGTCAGCGCCATTGCGAGTAAAACGGATGAAAAAATTATATTAATTTTAACTAATTATGATGAATTAGGCCGTAACTATGAAGCAGTCCCGGTTACTTTCAAAAACTTAGACGGAATTAGTTATAATCTGACAAAAAAATATCCAGACGGGCGATTGGAGACGGTGCCAAATTTGCAGGCAATAAGCGGTGAAATAAGTTTGAATGCAGAAAAAGCTATTATTATGCCGGCTAATACTATAGTGGAACTAGAACTGGTGAAAAAATAAAGAAATTAGAAATTCGTTGTAGACTGAATAATTTGAGATTTTTATTTCTTCAGGACGATTGTTGGGCTCGGATTGATTTTAGCGGCTTCTTTGATCTGCATAAATCCCTCGGACACCATTTTATTAACAAGCATGACTTTTTTATAAAGAAAATATTCTCCTGCGGATAAAATTACAATAGCTGAAAAAATAATAAAAGTAATAACCAAAGTGTGATGTCTTAAATAATTATTGATATTTTTTTCCATACTCTCACCTTCTTTCGATCCTCTATTTTCATATTACTTACCATTTAACCCGGAGTCAAGAAGAAATGATTTTAAAAGAGACGGTTAATCGAATAATTGAGCTATAATTAGTTCATGAAAATCATTAACCGGAAATTCCATCGAGAATATCGTGAGATTGAAAAATATGAGGCGGGAATTGTTTTGACCGGAGCTGAAGTCAAGTCCATCCGGGCCGGAGGATTGCGGATTGATGATGCTTTTGTCCGGATAATGGGCTCAGAGGTCTATTTAATCAATGCGGAAATTTCTATCTATCAATTTGCCCGGAATAATATCTATGAAGCAAAAAGAACCAGAAAATTGCTTTTACACAAAAAGGAGCTTCTGAAACTAAAGGTAAAAATGGCTTCCGGCGGATTGACTTTAGCCCCGGTTTCCTGTTATAATAAAGGGCCTCATATCAAGTTAGAAATAGCATTGGTAAAGGGCCGAAAAGATATTGAAAAAAGAAAAATAGAAAAGAAAAGAGATATAAAGATCAGGGAAGAGAGAGAAATGAAAGAGTATGTTAAAATATAATGGGGATGCAAGGCATCGACGGGAAATTTGCACTTTTAAAAATCGCTTAGACGCACCTATGCGTTAAATGGAAAAACTTAACTGATAATCAACTGTCAGAGCGTCTTGAGTACGAACAGGCGATTGCCGGAAGGGAATTTGCTTTTTTGTCAGCTTAAGACCCTTTCTTTAGATTTCGTCCGATTCAATCTATAGAGGGGCAAACCAATCGGAATAAGGCAAGATAACTTTTCTAGTTAGTTATCGAGCCCACAACTTATAACTGGCTTTCCGAAGCGCTTTGATTACACAAGCGATCGGAATCGAGTAAAAATAATCTA
>JBBTSP010000041.1:0-6617 GCA_038064655.1 Patescibacteria group bacterium
GCCAAGTTTCTCGAAAACTCCAGAAACATTTCATTGATTTTCTGCTCTTTGTTGTTTTCAAGTGTAAAACCAATAACAAAAGGCAGAGCAACTGTTCCAATGCCTATACCAATCAAAAAATATAACATTCTCAAGTTATTTAGAAAGAAAACCATATCCAAGGCTATTATTATCACAGCAGAAATCACCCCCACCCAATGCATCTTTTTTAACTTCATCTTAATCTCTATAATTATATATTTATCAATTTATTTAAATCTTCTCGAGACATCTTCTCTAGTTTTCTTCCATGTTTATAACTAATAACTTTGTCCTGTCTCCTCCTTCATTGGAGATTGAAAATCTATAGGGAACAGAACTAGGATTAAATGTTTTTTCAAAATCCTTGCCATTTAAAGTATCAATGGCTGATTTCGCTTCTTCCTCAGTCGTCATTTCGACAAATCCGAATCCTTTCGACTTTCCGGTGTCTCTAAATTTGATGACTACGGCTGAAACAACGATTCCAACTGTTCCAAAATGGACTTTCAAATCCTCATCAGTGACTTCGTATACTAAATTACCGACGTATAGTTTTTTGCTCATATAAAATCACCACCTTCCATAAAAAATATTAAATGTTTAAACGCAGAAAAAATGAATTGAGAAAATTGACTCACAAGAAATTATTTAGCGGAAATATAACTGGTTTTAAGTATAGCAAACAAAAACCTTCTGTCAAATTAATTAATTAATATTTTCCAAATTTTTCCATTTTTATCCTTTGGTGTTCCTTGTTTACTTGATCAAACATTTTCAAAAGATCATCAAGAGTCCTTCCTTCCGGTTTAAAATAATCAAACAAAAATATGGCCGCCACTCTGAAATTAGTATCATGGTTCGCTTGAGAATAAGCTTTAAAAGCAATATTTTCTGCTTTGGTTCGGCCGTTTTGTTCTTTCTCCAATAGAGCAGCTAACATTTCTTGAAAAGTGTTTAACGGTAAAGACAGTAAACCAAATTGACCCGGAGAAAAACCCATATCAGCCCACATCCCATAACTGGAAAGAGGATAAGAAGAAGGAATGGCCGCCCCTTTTTCAGCCATATACTTCATATTATAAACTTCGTTTATCGATCCTTTTAATCCTGGAGTAGCTAATCCTACTTCACAAGTTCCTACATCTCCACCGGTCAAAATGTTCTCTCCCGGTGACCGCCATTCAATATGGTGATTGCGTTGAAGCACTTGTTTTAATTCGGCGGCGCCTGATTTAGTTCTTGAATAAAAAATTTCCACATGGTCTTGTAATCCATTTTCTTCAACTGTTCTTCTTACTTCTTCTACCCTATCAACTTTATCTCCTAAATACACGGTAATTGCGACCTGATTTTCTTTTAACCATTCTTTAGCTCTATTATCCCCTAAGTCTTTGAGAGCTTGGGTAATAAAAGGTAGATTTGAAGCGTTGCCATTAACCGGAAGAAGAACTTTTTTTTCTTTTTGCTGCCATTTTTCAATAAATTCTTTCGGAGTAATACTATCGGCGATCGTGCCAACATCAAAAACCCTTTCACTTTTTATCCCGAATAAATTTTCAAGGTATTTTTTAACTTTTTCGTCTGCTACTCCATAATTAATCTTTGGTGATAAAACCCCGCCAACAAAAGGAACAAGTAATTGGCCTTTTTCAATCATTGTTGGATTGGCACTTTCATCAGGTAGATATCTATCAATATAACCATTGTCAGGAATTGCCGAGACGATGGAAAAAGGTCTTTCTCCTATATATCTTTTGTACATAAAGGGGTCAGCTCCTCTGATTGTAAAAGAATGACTGGTTATAAGACCAATCGCGTCAGTGGCTTGAGCAACTTGAAGAGTCCTTGAAGCCAAAGATCTTTCTGAAATTTCTTTTTCAATAAATGGAAACAAATTTAACATAAATTTTTCTAATAATTTCAATTTTCCAATATTATCTATTAGTCTTGAAGCGACCGATGTTTCCCCTTTTATTGGTAATGTTGCTAAAGCCATTTCGGCTAATTTTAATCCGATTTGATCCGTAATTTTATGTTTTAATCCTCCCAAGCCAGGAGGATAGTCTCTGTTTTTAAATAAATCTTTCAACTTAGCTATATCTATTTTTCCTAAATGTAGACCTTTAAGGATTCTTTGAACGCCATCATAGATAAATTTTTGATCCGATGTAAGGGCATAGACGGGATCAAAAAAAATGGTCCTGACCTGAAAAAGACTTTGAAGAAAAATTGCCATATCCCAGGCCTGCATCATATGACCGTAACCGGTGCTGTCCAAATATGGAATAAGAACGTTTTTGCCTCTTATCGAATCAAGTTTTTTAGGACTAAAAAATTCTTCTAAGTGACGTTGATAAATTTCCACACCGGTTCTCGGATACCTTGGCCATTCTGTCCCCGGTTGGATTGGTCTTAAATGATCAATGGCTATCTGAGGTCGAAGCGTGCCGGGCGGGTCAATTTGATAGTAGTCTATCGCTCCTTTATCATTTTTCGGGTCATAATAAATATGTCTTCCATTACCCAAGGATGTTTTTTGATAAGAAAGCTCTGATCGAATGTCATGAGGAATAAATTCTAATATTTTTACTTTTTTATTGTACATCAACTTTTCATTCGTCATAAAATTTACTTATTTTATAAAGGGTTTAAGAAAGAGTCAAATGAATAGGTTTTAGCCTGTCTGATTGACAAGAAGAAGAATTAGTGTAAAATATTAAGAATGAACCAAGAATTAAAAAAAGCGTTGATAATAGGAGCTGCTCCGGCTTTAGGCGCACTTTATTTCGGAGCAATTGCTGTTAATAGAATAATTGAGGCTACTGGCGGAAAATGTCTCATACTACCCGCAGCCGTTTTAGCATCAATAGCAGTTGGTCTTCTCACTGGCCATATATCAAGAAAGCAAGGTAATGTCAAATAATAAATCTTTCGTTTTGACATTTTTGCTTATCTTCAAAAAAAATTCCCATTCCACTTGAAAATAAGGTAATAAAATGTGAAAATTCCTTTAATATAAAAAGCAATGATTTCAATCTGAGAATAATTGATGAACTTCATTTCAAAGGATATAAAGATGCCGTGGTTGGAGACGGACAGATAGGCGCGGGGAATCTAGTTGTTTGGTCTCCCAGAAGTCTGAACGGCAGAAATATCTTTATTAGTCAGGTCACACGAGTAACTAATGTTGGGATTGCAATAAAGCATCAACAGGTTAATTTTTTACATAATGGGAAAAAAGTTAAATTTAAAATATGATTGCTAATTTTTTTGGCCCTAGACCGGTTTTCGTCGTCGATTTTGATATAACTTTGTTTGATAATGAAAGATATAAAGAAGAGGCTTTTTTTGTAACTTTAAGCAAAGTCACTAATTTAAATGTCGACAATATTAGAAAGGAATATTATGAACAGACAGAAAAAAATGGTTATTTTAATTTCTCTGAATTTTGTGAACATCTATTCAGCTTACATAATACATTACATTTTCGTAAAACTATTAATGAAAAAAATATCAGAGATGCTGTTCTTAAAATTGATATATCCCCGTATATTGACAGAGAGGCTTTTAATTTTTTAAAACAATTAAGAGAAATAGGCTTTGTTGTAATCTATACTGAAGGAGACATTGATTTGCAAAAAACAAAAATGGAAAAAATTCTACCTTATCTTTCCTCTAGAACCGAAAAAATACCATTAAGGGTTCCTGATATGGAGGGAAAAGTTTTTGGGAATATTGTAAACGATATTTCAACTTCAGAGACAATGGTCATTATCGATCCAAAAAAAACTGAGCATGTTGGTTTACTTACTCGTCAATTAATGCTTCATGGCTATTCTCCTTGGTTTTTTGATGATAAAGCCGAGGTCCTCGAAGGAGCAGCTAAAAACGATACACTTTCAAAAGAAACCGGTCTTTTAACTCATTTTGTTTTTATTGATCGGGGAAGATATGCAGAAAAAAGAAAACCCGTGGGTTTGCCGTCACCGGAAATAAGATCTTTTACTGTCAAAGACCTTGGAGAAGCAAAGCAAAGAATCAGATCTCTATTGGATAAAAGCCGAGGAATTCCTCGCCTCAGTACTGCTTAGTTATTACGCGCTTGTTTTAAATTCGTTAACAATAATCTTTCTTCCTCGAAAATCGCTGTTGTTTAATATTTCTATGGCTTTTTTAGCTTCCTCAACCGTATTCATCTCCACAAACCCGAAGCCTTTTGATTTTTTGTCAAAAAATCTGACAATTTCGGCATAAACTACCTTACCGACCGTCTTGAAAAGTTCTTCAAGCTCAATATCTTTAACATCAAAATCCAAATTCCCAACAAAAAGTTTTTTGTTCATCTTCACATTTTATCAAAATAATCTTATTTGTTCTAACAGTTTTTTCTTCTTTTTCGCAAAAGCATGCTGATTCAAGCTTAATTCTGGGATTTCTTTCGTTTCGTAAATAAGTTTTTCCAGGACTTGCCAATATTTTATTAGTTTATGTTTTATTGTCAAATCTGATAAGTATTTAAAATTAAAATTTTCTAACAGAATTAAACTAACGATGTCTATTAAATCTTTTTGCCCTTTGATACTTTCTTTCCGATCCTGATAGGCCTTTAATTTTGTGATAAGTAAAACTTCTTTTTCCAGTAAGACAAAACCGTTGATCAATGTTGTTTTTTTGATGATTTCTTCAACCGGTAATCCTAAATCCGAATAAAACGGCAGATAAATATCAATGTCAATTTCCTCTATCTTTACTTGGTATTTTTTGAGTCTTTCATTTTTTTCAATTGTAAATTCTTTTTTGAACTGTTCAAGCTGGGAAAAATCAACAATCATATCAATGTCTTTTGATTTTAAGGATTTAGAATAAAAATAAACAGCCCAGCCGCCAATCAAAATAAATTTAAACTGTTTTTTTAGCTCGGCTAAAAGAGAAAAACTTTTATCAGTTAAAAACTGTTGATAAAAAGCGTTCATGAATTTAATCGTTTTCTAATTTCTAACAAAACCGCATCAGTAAAATCTTTAGAATACCACTCCGGCAGATTCCAAAGATCTACAAAAAGTTGGGCCAAACATAGTTTTTTAGATTTTAATAAATATGGGTCTGGTTTTAAGATAAAAATGTTTGGCGGACGTTTGCTTTTTGAAAACCTTTTGCTGATTTTTTCAATTTTATTGGAATAAAAATATATATGATCATAATCGGCAGGCGTTTTGTTTAATAGATAACGAAAGGCAGTAAAAGCCGTTGGGATGACTTCTGGCGGCATTAAACCTTCTCTATCAAAAACAGATAACGAACTAAAGGTCGAATAAATTATGTCTTTTTTTAAATTGCGTCTGGTGGCCCAGAAAAATAACAGTCTTTCCCAATCAACTACTTTTGATGAGGTTTTATTGATTTTGACAATGTTAAGATTGCGAAGAGGAATCAGAGCATGATTAACGACACTCGTTGAAAGAGAATATTTTTTGGCTAGTTCTGTAATAGTGAAATCTGGATTTCTATTCTCGATTACCCGATCAAGAAGTTCTCTCCAGATATATTCGATTTTTAACATAAAAGGTTGTCATTCCCGCGAAGGCGAGAATCCATTTTCTATAATTACTAATAATTATTACGGTCTTTTTCTATGATAATAGAAAATAAACTGAATGTCAAACGCTTTTTTATTTGAAAAGAAGATTTCCTTATCTCGTCACTTGAAAAGACTTTACTTTTTCCAACAACGTTTTCGCGTTTGAGTCTTCTTCAAAATGGCGTCGGACCGGCTCAATTAGCTGGTCAAGTAATTTGGACAAAGTCGTCTTTATGTCCATTGGATGGACTTGTTTTTCAGCAAAGGTTTTTTCCATCTCAGCAAAAGTTTTGAATGATAAATTGCCGCCAAATTTTTCCGGTCTTTCAATTTTTACCTCATTTATTTTTAATCTTTCAAAGGATTCAAAAATAATATATTTATAATATTCCAAAATCGGATTTTCTTTTATATCTCCCTCAAGACAGTAAGCTTTATTGATTTTTCTTTTGATATCTTCAGTTGTATCCGTCATAAAAATCGCGCTGTCAGGATTTGATTTTGACATTTTAAGAGCGATTGTTCGTGTTGCTCTATCTGATGATGTTACTGGCGGTTTACCTAAACCCATTAACATATGGTGAGAAACGACGACTGGTTTCCAAAATCCCAACATCGGTCCCACTTCACGAGCCAACATATTTAGCTTACGCTGGTCCATTCCCAATTGGGTAATTTTGGCTCCAAGCAAAAAAATGTCAGACACTTATGAAAGAGTAAAAAAAGTCACTTCGGAAATTTTAAAAATCGATGAGGGAAAAATTAAAGACAGTTCAAGGTTTGTCGACGATTTGGGCTCGTAATCAGTTCAGTCTATTGAGCTTGTCGCGGCATTTGAAGAGGAATTTGATATTGTCATGGATGAAGACGAAGCGCTGAGCTTCAAAACCGTATCGGATGCAGTAAAATTTATAGACAAAATCAGAAACAGTTAATCTGTATATTTTATTTTCCGGAAACTGTTTAATGAACGTCGAGTTTAAATATAATAATTCAAGCATAGACAAAAAATCATATA
>JBBTSP010000042.1:0-2465 GCA_038064655.1 Patescibacteria group bacterium
AACCCCTCATGCTCCTAATTTGTTTTTTGTCGGTTTAGCCGGAACCGGAAAAAGTACCTTTGCCCAGTCGGTGGCCGAAGCATTGGGGCGAAAATTTATCCGGATTCCATTTGGCGGATTATCCTCTGCTTTGGATTTACGCGGACAGTCAAAGACTTCTCCGGAGGCCGAACCGGGAATGATTATCCGGGCTTTAAAAAGAGCTGAGACTCGAAATCCGGTAATCTTACTTGATGAACTGGATAGAATTACTCCGGAATCACGGGCGGCCATTATGGGTGTTTTAATTGAACTTTTGGATCCTGAGCAAAATAATAATTTTACCGATTATTTTATCGATTATCCTTTTGACCTTTCACAAGTTCTCTTTATTGCCACCGCCAATAATACTAATAACATCTCAACTGCGGTCATGGACCGTCTCGAAGTAATCCAGATGCCGTCCTACACAGATGAAGAAAAAATTGCCATTGCCAAAAATTATGTTTTTCCCCGTTATATTAAAGAAGTAGGATTAACTCCGGAAAATATCAAGATTGAAGATTCTGTCTGGATAAAAATTACCAGACCATTAGGATTTGATTCGGGAATTAGAAGCTTAGAGCGGACGATTGAAGGCATCGCAAGAAAGGTTGCTTACAAAATCGTCAAAGGCGAAGGAACGAGTTTTGTGATTAATAATAGTAATGTAAGAGAATATCTTTAAGTATGTCTATCTGCCACTTTGCTGGCTCCGTAAGAATAAGGTTTTATTTTCACATCATATCCGCTTCCCCGAATCATACCACTGACTTCATTAATCATATCCCTTGTTTCCCCATTTGGTCCGATGTCAACGTGAATTTGGATATCATATCTAGAGATTCCATTGGTCTTAAAAAAACTGACAAAGTTTTCCGAAGTCTCCAAGGACATGGTCGCTTCCCGGTAAATTCTTTCCTTTAATCCCATTTTTTTATTGTTTATTTCTCTTTTCCAAAAATAAATCCCGCCAAAACCGATCCGGTGAATAACAAGAGCAGAAACGAAATCATAACCGCTTTTTTCCATTTTCTGTGAGTCAGTACCGACGATGATTTCATACTTGGCTTTTTTATCGGCGGCCATATAAGAGGAGACTATGTGTTTTAATTTTTCCAGATTAACCTTACCATGAGTTGGGCTTTGATAATCCATAATTACTTATTCATTACAACAATTAAACCAGCTACTTACAGTCTTGCCGATTTTTGCAAAAAAACCCTCACCAATATTATTGGGCACTATCTTTTCCTCTATTTTTTCCTCTTTATCTACCTCTACCGCTTTTTTGATTTCATCTATTTTATCGCTCATCTCAACGTTTAAAACCCAAAAATAGTTATAAAGGTCAAATGATTTCTTGAAAAAATCACGAGCTTTTTCTATCTCCCCTTTAGTCTGATATTTTGTTCCCACTTCCATCAATCTCATTGAGGCGGCAAGTAAATGTTTGCTTATGCACCAGACTTCTCCTTCATAATCCTTGATAATCTGTTTTAATAAATTTTTTCTTATTTCCCTCACCTCATTTAAAAGATCAAAGTATTTTGGTTTATCAGTTTTGCTTCCTGTAAAAAACAGGTGCTCCTCAATGGATATCAGGTTCATGATGGCAATAACTAAATCTTCGTTTGATGATAAATCCAGACTCTCACCGTTTTCCAGTTTTTTAATCTTAATCATCAAATTTTTTATTTTTTCTTCTATTTCCATAATGGACAATCATCATTGTAATCAATTTGCCGGCAAAATTGGCGAAAAAAATGCGGAAGGTACAGGTGTCGAACCTGTTAGAGCTTGCGCTCACGAGTTTTCAAGACTCGCGCATTACCGTCCTGCCCACCTTCCTTTTTTTGAGCGTATATATAATTTAACTCGAACGCACTTCATTAAGAACTTATGATGAGAATATTATAGACAAATTCTTTTCAGATTGCGACACTTCGCTATCAATTTTGCGACATGACGAGCTTCAAATATGGGGGCTGGGGACTGTGGGAGCGCTGGCGATCAGAGTCGATCATTAAGGAGTTTCCCATCTCGGGACAAGGCTTTGGCTGTCTGGACACTGGGGAACTTCAAGCTTTCAATCAACCAGCCAACCAGTCAGACAACCAAACCCCAAACCCTTCGACTCCGCTCAGGGTAAACCAACCAACTGGCCATTCTGTCAGCCGGCCAAACTTTCAAACACCACACGCCCTCACTCAGTCGCTCGGGCATCTCCGCCTCCCTGATGACAACTGGTCGGCGGATACTAAGGTACTATTATAGTTGCTCGCCCAACTCGACTCCTACACGTCCTAAAGATATCAGCCCTCGCTCCTGCTCGACTAAGTCGAGATCCGCTCGGGCTTCTTAAAAACACCCCCCCAAACATTCCGCCTCCGCTTCGCTCCGGCGGTTTTCCTCTTCATTCCTTTTCCGGTCGGGGGAAGTCGGCA
>JBBTSP010000043.1:0-10825 GCA_038064655.1 Patescibacteria group bacterium
GTTTTGTAATAATTTCTTCCTTAATAAATTGTTTTGAAATCCTGGTCATATTTTTGAAAAAAATTAACTTTTAATTTATTGATTAATTAATACAAATAAAAAAAAGCAAGTCAATCGCTTATAACCTACAAAACTCATATTTTAGATTGTCAAAACAACTTTAAAATCACGATATACCCTCATTAAAAACATGGCTAATAAAAACTTACTAAATTAATGATTGTATCAATTAATTGATTAATTAATACAAGATGGTTCATGGGGAGATTAATAATAAATACGACTTTAACTCTCCAAAGTCGAAGTGTCTCCAACAGGTAGCCCCAATTCTTGAGCCTTTAAAACTCTTCGCATGATTTTTCCACTTCTTGTTTTAGGCAGTTTATCAACAAACTCAATTTCATCAGGAGTGGCAATGGGCCCAATTGATTTTCGGACGGTTAAAACTAATTCTTTTTTTAACTCGTCAGATGGTGTGACTCCAACCTTTAGGATGACAAAAGCTTTGATTGATTCGCCTTTAATTTCATGAGGTTTACCGATGACAGCCGCTTCGGCCACTTTCAAATTACTGACAAAGGCGCTTTCAAGTTCAGCCGAACCAAGTCGGTGTCCGGAAACTTTGATGACGTCATCGTTTCGTCCGACGATCCAATAATATCCGTCTTCATCAATCTTGGCAGAATCTCCGGTGAAGTAGATGAAATCGGAAAAATTCGACGTTGGAGATTTGAAGTTAGAGGTTGGATTTGGAAGTTGGACGTTGGAAGTTTGATTTTCTAACATCAAATTTCTATCTTCCTTATCAAATTTCAAACTTCTAACATCTAACGTCGGTTTGATCTTTTCAAAGTACGTTTCTTTATAACGCGTAGGGTTATTATAAACGTCAAGAAACATTGCCGGCCATGGTTTTTTAATAATTAGATATCCCTGGGTATTAACAGGAACTTTATCTCCTTTATCATCAACAACGTCAGCGTCAATTCCAAAGAACGGCTTAAAAGCGCTCCCTGGTTTTAGTCCAACTGAAGGAACGGGGGCAATCATGAACATGCCGGTTTCTGTCTGCCACCAAGTATCCATAATCGGTAATTTTTCACGTCCAACATGTTTGTAAAACCAAAGCCAAGCTTCGGGATTAATCGGTTCCCCAACTGATCCCAAGATTTTTAGCGAAGAAAAGTCATATTTTTTCAAATGATCTTCACCAAATTTCATCAAAGCACGAACAGCTGTTGGGGCGGTATAAAACTTTGTAATTTTATATCTATCAATCAGTCTCCACCAGACTTCAATGTCAGGAAAATCAGGAGTTCCTTCATATACGAACGTAGTAATTCCGTTTATAAGCGGGGAATAGAGAATATATGAGTGTCCGGTAATCCAACCGGCGTCAGCCGTTGACCAGAAAATATCACTGGGTTGAATATCAAAAACAAATTTCAAAGTGGCATAAATTCCGACCATATAACCACCGTGACCGTGAATAATTCCCTTCGGTTTACCAGTCGTTCCGGACGTGTAAAGAATGAAAGCTGGGTCAGACGATTCCATAACTTCGGTTGGACATACATTATTCTGTTTGGCGATTAAATTATCCCAATCAATATCCCGTTTAAACATATTAATCTGAGAGTCCTTAAGTCGTTTAACTACAACGACTTTCTCAATAATTTTTAAATCTTTAATGGCTTCGTCAACGTTTTTTTTCGATTCAATAATTTTTTTTCCGTAAGGATAAGAGTTTGCGCAAATAACTATTTTTGCCCCAGCATCCTCAATCCGATTTTTTAAAGCATCAGCGGAAAATCCTGAATAAACAACTGAGTGAACGGCGCCGATTTTTAGACAGGCGAGCATGGCAATAAACTGTTCAGGAATTCGAGGAAGATAGATAGTGATTTTATCACCTTTTTTTACTCCTAAAGATTTGAGACCGTTAGCAAACTTGGAAACTTCATCGTTTAACTGGCCATAAGTAAAACATCTTTCTGTTTGTTCTTGGGAAATCCAAATCAAAGCAATTTTATCTTTTATGTCAGTTGTCTGCCAGCGGTCAAGACAGTTATAAACAATATTAGTCTGTCCGCCCACAAACCATCTGGCATAAGGCCATTTCCACTCCAATACCTTATCCCAAGGTTTAAACCAAAATAGTTCTTTGGCAATATTTTCCCAAAAAGCTTCCGGATGCTCAATCGATTCCTTATAAAGTTTTTCGTAGTCTTTGACGTGAGAGCTTTCAATTATTTCAGGTTTAGGATTAATGAACATAGATTTATTTTGACTGAAATAATCAAAAAAAGCAATAGAAATTTTTTATCCCTTGAATATTTCTTCGTTTAAGATATGATATTAATCATCAATGAGCAATAATAAAATTTTATTTAAAAAAACCCAATTTTTAAAAGAAACTTGGTCATACATCGCACCCACTTGGGAGGAAATGGGGCAGATATGCTTAGATTTGGGAGTCGATATTTTAAAAAATACCAAACAGTTTGATACTTTAATTACTTTGGCCAAAGGCGGTTGGACTTGGGCCCGCACGATGGCCGATATTCTCCAGGTCTTCGAACTTTCCAGTTTTAAACTATCTTTCTATGATTCGATGTTGCCGGGAAAAAAATTAAAAGAACCCTTGCTGGAAATCCCTTTAACCATTCCTTTGGCCAAAAAAAGAGTAATTTTATTTGATGACGTCAATGATTCCGGCGATAGTTTGAAATATGCAATTAACTATTTGAAACATTTTGGCCCCGCATCAATTACGACGGCGACACTTTTTCACAAACCGCAATTTGCAAAAATCAAACCGGATTTTGTTGGGAGCGAGACTGATGCCTGGATCGTCTTTCCCCATGAAAGACGTGAGGTGATTGACGGACTGGCTTTAAAATGGAAAAAAAACGGCCTCAAAATAAAAGAGATCCGGGCGCGGTTGATAAAAATCGGTTTACCGGAAAAAGAAGTTAATATATTTTTGAAATAATAGATGATCGTCATTGTTGATTTCGGCTCTCAGACAACCCATCTGATCGGGAGAAGGATTAGAGATTTGGGAGTAAAATCTGAAATAGTTCTTCCTCAAGATGCGTTTAAATCAATAAAAAAATTGGCTCCGAAAGGAATTATTTTGTCCGGCGGTCCCGCCTCTGTTTTTGGAAAAGAGGCTCTTTTAGTTGATAAAGCGATTTTTGAACTGGGAATTCCAGTTCTTGGGATTTGTTATGGTCTGGAAGTATTAGGGCAGATGCTTGGTGGAAAAGTAGCACCGGGGAAAAAGAAAGAATACGGTCGTACGGATTTTAATTTGAAAAAAGACTGTTTGCTTTTTTCTGATTGGAAGAAGAATGAAAAAATTTTTTCCGTTTGGATGAGCCATTTTGACCAAGTAGTTGAACCGCCGAAAGGTTCGACGATTGTTGGATCAACTCCGGCTGTCAAAGTGGCGGCTTTTGCTGATGAAAAAAAGAAGATCTACGGAATCATGTTTCACCCGGAAGTTCATCATACTGAGTACGGACAAGAAATTTTGAATAATTTTGTTGTAAAAATCTGCGGAGAAAATCCTTTATTGGGAAGTAAAAAAATAGAGGAAATTAAAGAGTATTTAAAAAAAGAAATTGGCAGTGACAAAGCTGTCTGTGCTTTATCCGGTGGAATTGATTCTTCAGTCGCCGCCTTTTTAACTTATCAAGTGATCGGGAAAAATCTCACCTGTTTTTATGTTGATACAGGGATGATGAGAATAGGAGAAACCGATGAGGTAATAAATACTTTTAAAAATAAACTCAAACTTCCGTTAGTCGTCATCGATGGAAAAAAAGATTTTTTAACCGCTTTAAAAGGAGTCATCGATCCTGAAGAAAAACGGGCCGTTATTGGCGAAACTTTTATCCGAATTTTTGAACACGAAGCGAAAAAAATTGGAGCGAAAATTTTGGTTCAGGGAACAATTTATCCGGACGTGATTGAAAGTCAGGGGACACAACATTCCCATAAAATAAAAAGTCATCACAATGTTGCCGGACTGCCAAAAAAACACGATTTCAAAATAGTTGAACCTTTGCGGATGTTTTACAAAGACGAAGTGAGAAAGATTGCCGCTGAACTGAAATTTCCTTCAGAGATGATTACTCGTCACGTCTTTCCCGGTCCGGGATTGGCGGTCCGATTAATTGGTGAGGTAACTGAAAAAAAATTAGATATTTTGAAAAGAGCTGATGCCATTGTCATTGAAGAAATTAAAAAAGCCGGCTTATATGATAGCATTTGGATGGCTTTTGCCGTGTTTACCGGAATTAAAACTACGGGCGTGACCGGTGATGAACGTAAATATGGAGAACTGATTGCTGTCCGAGCGATTGAGTCAAAAGATACAATGACTTCCGACTGGGTGAGACTGCCTTATGAAGTTTTAGCAAAAATTTCCGAACGTATTGTTACCGAAGTCTTTGAAGTCGTCCGCGTCGTCTATGATATTACGACCAAACCCCCAGCGACGATGGAGTGGGAGTGAATAAATTTATTTACTTAGTGCAGTTTTGTGCTTGTCCTATTAGGTAACCTAAATATCCACTTGATATTGCAGTTATTAGACTTGCCCCACCAATCCATAAATCTCGGATTAATCTTTCTTGTCGATGTCTTTTATTTACACCTGAATCTCTATAAAAATCTATTAATCCTGGACGATCAGTAGGTTTTACTTTTTTTTCCATATGCGGATATTTTACTTCTTCTTCTTCTTCTTCTTCTTGTCAAGGGGTTTTTAGTTACTCTGGCGGGATAATACTTCACGTCAATTTTTATTTACCTATCCGTGACGGCCGTTGCGAATAGGTAAAAACGTACATATTGATAAAATGACAATTTGTGTTATATTAGTGTTATATGAACAATATTGTCAACGTTTCTGATTTCAGAAATAATATTTCCGATTATATTAATAGGGTTAGATATAACAAAGACTCTTTTTTATTAAAGAAAGGTAAATCAATTGTGGCAAGAGTTGTCTTTTATAAAGAGCAGAAGGAATATTTAACTGAAGATAAAATAAAAAAATATACAGGTATTCTTAGCGATGTTGAAGCAAAAAATATGAGAAAATATATGAAAAAGTTCCGTAAAAATTTTAAACTCTTGAGTTAAGAAATATACATGGAAATTTTAGTAGACTCTGACATAATAATAGATTTTTTGAATAATCAAAGTTCCGCAGTTAATCTTTTAAAAGATTCATTTAATAACAAAGAATTTTTTATAAGTATTATTTCTTGGATAGAGGTCGTCTATGGATTTAAAAAAAATAAAGCCTCAAATAAGATAAAAATATTTCAAGATTTACTTAAAGATTATCGTATTCAAGTTATTTCTGTCGACGAAAAAGTCGCAGAAAAATTTCTTGATGTCAAAATTGGTTTGGAAAAGCAAAGACAACCTTTAGCAGATTTTGATCTTTTGATTACCGCAACCGCTATAGTCAATAATTTATCTTTAGTGACAAGAAATACCAAGCATTTTAAAAGAATAACAGGTTTGGATTTGTTTTAAATCCCCTTTACCTATCTCTGACGGCCGTTGCAGATAGGTAAACATTGCTCTTGACAAACGCAATATCTTATTTTATCCTGTACATATATGTACAGGATAGACACACTATTAAAGCTAAAAGAGAAGTTATTTCATACCAATGATCTGGCTTTATTGTGGGGGATAACTAATAAAAACACTCTTTATACAACTATAAAAAGATATATCCAAAAAGGAGTTTTAATCCCAATTCACAAAGGATTTTATTCAACAGTTCCAATCAATCAAGTAAATCCTTTTAAATTGGCAATAGGCTTTCTTCATCAATTTGCCTACGTCAGTTGCGAAACTATTCTTGTCCGTGAGGGAATCATTTTTCAAAAAGAAAATTATCTAACCCTTGTTTCCAGTGTTTCAAAAAAATTTACAATAGCAGATCATTCATATTTAGTTCGCCAACTTAAAGATAATTATCTATACTACGATCGTGGGGTAGATAATGTTGGTGGTGTTATGACGGCGAGTATTGAGCGAGCGGTAGCCGATCTGCTATATTTTAATCCTAACTATTACTTTGACAATAAAAAGAGAATTGACTGGAAAAGAGTAAAAATAATCCAAAAGGAGGTAGGTTATATATGATTTTACCGAGTCGAGAAGACGTCTATCACAAGGCACAACTTTTTCGATTATTAACCGAAATTTTAGATAGCTCTATATCAAAAGACATTTATTTTAAAGGTGGCAGTGCCGCCGCCATGCTGGGATTTTTAGACCGGTTTTCAGTTGATCTGGACTTTGATTTAAAATCGAACGTTGATAAAAAAATAATTGATAAAAATTTAAGAAAAATTTTTCAAGATCTTGATTTAATAATTAGTCAAAAAAGTAATAGGACGTTATTTTATTTACTTAAATATTCTGCTAAACCGGGTTTACGAAATACGATTAAATTAGGTTTGATTGACTCAGCCTTAAAATCAAATACTTACTCGTCTTTTTATCTGGATGAGATTGACCGATTTGCCTTTTGCCAGACTCCAGATACGATGTTTGCCAACAAATTGGTCGCCGTGACAGACCGTTATAAAAAACATAAAATGATAGCCGGACGTGATATTTATGATATTCATCATTTTTTCTTATCAGGTTTTGATTACAATAAAAAGGTTATTAAAGAAAGAACAGGCAAACAACCGATCAATTATTTTAAAGATTTGATTAAGTTTATTGATAATAAAGTTACTGATAAAATAATCAGCGAGGACTTAAGTTTTTTATTGATTCATAAAAAATTCAAATCTATAAGAAAGGTTTTAAAAAGAGAAACACTGATGTTTTTGAGGGATGAAATTAAAAGAATAAAATAAATAAATATTCATATGGAATTTAAATATTTTTCAAAAAACGGAAAAATTTTACCAATTGAACAGGCAACCATTCCTTTAACTAATATCGAATATGCTTATGGTTTTGGAGTCTATGAAAACATCCGTGTCACAAACGGCTTGGCATGTTTTTTGAAAGATCACATTGAACGATTAATCAAGTCGGCAAAAATCATTAGAATTTCCCATAAGTTTGACATCTCTTTTATTGAAAACAGCGTTTTGGATCTTGTCAAAAATATCGGAATCAAAACTTACAATATTAAAATACTTTTAGTCGGTGGTTCGCTGTATATTTTCTGTCTCAACCCGCTTTTTCCTGACAAAAAATTATATCGAGACGGAGCAGAGTTTATTACTTATAACTATGAAAGGCCCTTTCCTCATGCAAAAACACTCAATATGTTGCAAAGTTATATTGCCTATAAAAAAGCCAAAGAATCTGGAGCATATGATGCGCTTTTGATCAATAGAAACGGTTTTATTACTGAAGGGACAAGAACGAACTTTTTTTGCATCAAAGATAAGACGATTTATTCACCACCTGAAAAAAATATATTACTCGGAGTGATGAGAAAAGCACTTTTGAAAGTCGCCTTAGCAAATAATTATCAGATTGTTGAAAAAAATATAAAATTAGATGATATTAAGTATTTTGACGGGGCTTTTGTGACAAGTACTTCTTCAAAAATTATTCCGGTAAGATCAATTAACGGCGTCATATTAAATTATCCTGACACATTAAAAGAATTGATGAAGTTGCTTAATGATTTTTTGGATAACTGTGGTGGGAGTATAATCAAAACATGATTAAACAAAAATCAAAACAAAAAATTTATGCTTTTATTGATAGTCAAAATCTCAATCTTGGGGTACGTTCGCAAGGTTGGATGCTTGATTGGAGAAAATTTAGACAGTATTTGCGAAATAAATATAGCGTAGAAAAAGCGTATTTATTTATTGGTCAGGTAGCAGGAAATGAAGCTTTATATGCGTTTTTACAGGAGTGTAATTATATCTTAATTTTTAAACCGACCTTAGAACATCGAGAAAAAGATAAAGTAATAATAAAAGGCAATGTGGATGCAGAATTAGTTTTACATTTAATGATCCAATATAAAAATTATGATAAGGCGTTGATTGTTTCTGGGGATGGCGATTTTCATTGTTTGATAGAATATTTAGAAGAAAAGAAAAAACTTTTTAAAATTCTTGCTCCAACAAATCATTATTCAAGTTTACTACGCAAGTTTAATCGGGGAAATTATATAATCCGTATTGATCTATTAAGAAGTTCCCTAGAACAAAAAAAGACTGGCATTCGCGTTCGGTCGAAACCTTAGGCTAGTCCAGTCATCGTGATGAAAACATTGTAACAATAATAACAACACTTGTCAAAAGATATTTTATTTGTTATAATTCGCCTACAACTTGGTAAAAGCGTTATAGAGCGGAAATACCCCGTTCAAGCTGAAAAATCGAAAGAGAAGTAAAGACTTAAGTAGATTTTTCCGGAAGTTCCCGTAAACGAACTAAAGCATCACTGCAAAGTCAAGTGCTTAAAGAATAAGGTAAAATCCTTTGAACTTTGAGCCCGCAGCAGTGCGGGATTTTTTATAGGGGATTTTACAAATCAAGGTGGTACCGTCTAATAATTAGACCCTTGTTAAATCATCAATTAATTTTGGTGGTTTGACAAGGGTTTTTTTGTTTCCGTGGGTGGCAGAACGGCGATGCAACGGTCTGTAAAACCGTATCAAGCAGGTTCAACTCCTGCCCCACGGACTATGAAAAACAATTTAGGTAATTACACTCATCAAGTAAAGAATCCAAGTAATTTTATCCGTTTTGATCTGACGGAGGGTAATTGCTGGTTTAAAGAAGAAATAATTGACTGGTTTAAAAAAATTAATATTGATAATGCAATTCATTACCCTGACGAAAAAATAATTAGCGTTAAGAAATTATTATCTCGTTGGCTTCATGTCAAGGAAAATAATATCGCCATCGGTAATGGAAGCGATGAGCTTATAGAAATAATCCCAAAATTATTTCTTAAACCAAAGAATGAGGTCTTGACATTAACACCATCATTTTTTCGTTTTACAGAATCTTCATTAAGAGCCGGTGTGAGAGTGAAAAATATTCGATTAAACGAAATAAATGGTTTTGAATGGGATAATTTGATCACAAAAAGATTTTTAAAAGTAGCCAGTGATAAACAAGTAAAATTAATTTGGTTGGCAAGTCCCAATAATCCAACAGGAATTGATATTCCTAGGCATATCTTATTAGAAATAATTAAATTGGGAAAAATTGTAGTGATAGATAAAGTATTAAACGGTTTTACCAAAGAACTTAGAGAAATATCCCAGCTCATCTGGGAGAATCCAAACTTAATAATTTTATCAAGCTTTTCCAAAACGTTCGGTTTACCCGGACTTAGATTTGGATTTGTAATTTCCTCAGAAGAGAAAATTGATTTAATAGAAGAAAGGAGGTTACCATTTAATGTTACCGGCCCGAGTTTATTTATTGTAGAAAAGTTACTTCAGTCGCTGTTGACGGGAAAAGTAAAGATGGAAGGAGCTTTTAAATTTTTTCAGGAACGGATATTTTTTGAAGACAAGATTAAAAAGTTAAAGAATATTAAATTAAACAGTGATTCTAAAACTAATTTTGTTTTATTACAACCGGTCGGCCGAATAAATATATTCAAAAAATTATTGGAAAAAGGTATTTTAGTGACAGATTTAAATCAAACTCTCGGAATAAAAAACAAAAACTTTATCAGAATAACTTTACGTAATCGTGAGGAAAATCTGATATTACTAGAAGCTTTGAAGAATATTAGTTAAAAATTTATTAAAATAATCTTATGAAAACTTTTGAATCAATCAAACGAAAACTAATGAATCAAAAGATTCCTTTTGAGGAAATTACTTTTTTGGATGAAGCGGTTTCAGCAAGGAAGATAGATAGTTCAGTGGACAAAAATTATAGCCCTGATAATGCCATCAAAACTTTGATTATTCCCACTAAAGAAGGATATAAGGCGTTAATATTACGGGGAAACGATCGGGTTGATGAAGAAAAATTAAATAAGATTATTGGAAAATGGAGTGTTGTTAATTCGAATATTCTTAGGGAAAAATTTGGATTTTTACCTGGCTGTGTTTGTCCTTTAGATCTTGAATTACCGTTTTTGATTGATAAAAAAGCCGATGAGATGGAAATTTGGAGTATGGGAGCGGGTGACCCAAAAAAAGGAATAAATATAAAAAAAAATATTGCATTTTCTTTTATTAAAAATTTTCATATAGTATCATTAACACATATGACAGATTCAAATATTGAAGAACGTTTGAAACTAATTAAGGAAGTCGGGGAGGAAATTGTCCAAGAAGATGAGTTAAAAAAACTTCTTGAAAGCGGGGAAGAGCTGATTGCCTACGACGGTTTTGAGCCGTCAGGACAGATTCATATTGCCCAAGGAATTGTTCGGGCCATCAACATCAATAAAATGATCAAGGCCGGAGTGAAGTTTAAGATGTTGGTTGCCGACTGGCACGCTTTAGCCAATAACAAAATGGGCGGTGACTTGGAGAAAATAAAAACAGTCGGAAAATATTTTATCGAAGTTTGGCGGGCGAGCGGAATGAATTTATCCAACGTAGAATTTGTATGGGCTTCGGAAATGAATAAAAATCCCGACTATTGGAAACTGGTTCTTCAAGTGGGAAAATCAAATGTCTTAAAAAGATTTATCAGGACTGCCGAGATGATGGGGCGGGAAGAGTCTTTGGATAAACTGACAGGCGCCCATATTATTTATTCGTGCATGCAAGTGTCTGACATTTTTTTGCTTGGAGCCAAAATTACCCAATTGGGAATGGACC
>JBBTSP010000044.1:0-8226 GCA_038064655.1 Patescibacteria group bacterium
CGAAAGAAAATGCCCGTCCCTAAATCTATAGTAACCCTTGGGGGAATACTTGAAAAGCTATGGTTCTATCTTTCTCTCTCAGTTGATTTGGGATGGCCAAACCAAAAAAGGTAAATCTTAATCCAAATCAACTCAGAGAGACAAAGTTTAGTTTGTTTCTGTAGTTGGGTAGATCAAAGGTTATCGGGACTCGCTCCATTGCGGGCAGGAGTCTCGCAATCGAGCGGCATTTTCAGATCGACCAATTTTAATCTTCACTCCTTCTGTCTCCCTCTCTTCTTCCGGCAAGACGAGAGGGAGGACTTGTTTGTTAACGGCTTGTGTGTTCCGGTCGGTTAAACTTCATTTTGCTTTTAAGTAATTGTCCCGACCGGTTTATCTATTGAAAATTTAATAATACTTTGTTATCATTAGAAAGAATCTTATGAAAATAAATCAGCAAATTATTGTCGGCATCGTTACCACCCAAACGGGCGGCTAATTCTTGTTGACAAAAAGAAATACCCGCCCAGAAAAGTGCGGTTTTTTTTAGACCAAAAAATTTATGAATCTAAACAAACTAAAATCAAAACGAGTTAAAGCTATGGAATATAGTGCTTTAAGCGAACTTCTCCGAGTAACGGCCAATTCGGAAATAATTTCTTTAGCCGGAGGTTTGCCGGCTCCGGAAAGTTTTCCTCTGAAAATAATTAAAGAGCTAAATGATCTTGTTTTAAAAAAATATGAAGGCGCTTCTTTACAATATGGACCAACTGATGGGGCAAAAATTTTGAAAGAAGAAATAGCTATTTGGCTCGGAGAAAGAAATATAAAAACAACTGCTGATAATATTGGTGTTACTTCAGGTTCACAAGGTGCACTTGATACTATCGGTAGAATTTTTATAGATGAAGGAGATAGTATTGCGGTCGAATCGCCAACTTACATCGGCGCAGTTGACGCTTTTACCCCTTATGGTCCATCCTATGAAGAAATAAAAACCGATGATGATGGAGCTATTCCTGAATCTTTAGAAAAGATACTGAAAACAAAAAAAGTAAAGTTTGTATATTTAGTGCCGACATTTCAAAATCCAACCGGAAGGACTATTACATGGGAAAGACGAAAACAGATTGCCGAAATAATCAAAAAATATGATACTTTACTTATTGAGGATGATCCTTATAACAGTCTCCGCTACTGCGGAAAAGCCGTTGATCCGATTCAGACAATGATCCAGGAAAATACCGTTTATCTTTGTACTTTTTCCAAAGTTTTGGCACCCGGACTGAGGATTGGATTTTATTCGGCTCCAAAAAACATTGCCGCTTTGATGGTTTCTGCCAAACAGTCAGTTGATTTACATACCAATAGTTACGGACAGTATTTGGCTGCTGAATACTTAAAAACCGGTTACTTAAAAAAACACTTACCTAAAATACTTAAAATTTATAAATCCAAACAAGAAGCAATGTTGAAAGCTTTGGAAAAATATTTTCCAAAATCATTTCAGTGGACTCGACCCGAAGGTGGAATGTTCATCTGGGCGACTGGCCCAAAACATTTCGATGCCATTGATTTGTATTGGAAAGCAATAAAAAATAACGTTGCTTTCGTTCCCGGAACATATTTTTTTGCAAAACTTGGTGAAGGAAAAAATACCTTTAGGTTAAATTTCACCAATGTTGGTGAAAAACAAATAAAAATTGCAATTAAAAAATTATCAGAAATTATAAAAAAAACATGAAAATGACAGGGGCGGAAATATTAATGAAGTCTCTTTTGAAAGAAGGAGTCGAAGTGATCTTTGGTTATCCAGGTGGAGCAAATATGCCTATCTACGATGCCTTATATTTCTATGAGAAAAAACTTCGTCATATATTAGTTCGCCATGAGCAAGGAGCTGCTCACGCGGCTGAAGGCTATGCTCGTGTTACTGGTAGACACGGAGTCTGTCTCGTAACGTCAGGCCCTGGTGCTACAAATTTAGTGACTGGAATTGCTGATGCGATGATGGATTCCGTTCCGATGGTGGCAATTACTGGTCAGGTGGCCGCTGAGTTTTTAGGTAGCGACGCTTTTCAAGAGACAGACGTAGTTGGCATAACAACTCCGATTACCAAATGGAATTGTCAAATAACTCATGCTTCAGAAATTCCTGAAGCAGTTGCCAAAGCTTTTTATATCGCCAGTCACGGACGGCCTGGACCCGTCGTCATTGATATCACTAAAAATGCCCAATTTGAAAAAACAGAATTTAATTACCCCAAAAATTTTTTTGTCGAAAAATTAAAAACTGTCAACAAATATAAGAAAGAAGATTTACAAAAAGCAGCCGAAATTATAAATAACTCAAAAAAACCTTATATGCTTGTTGGTCACGGGGTATTGATTTCTAAAGCAGAAAAAGAAGTTTTACAAGTGATTGAAAAAACCGGTATGGTAGTTGCCTCAACCTTGCATGGTCTATCTTCAATCCCTTTTAATCATCCACTTTATGTAGGGATGTTGGGGATGCATGGTAACTATTCACCCAATAAGCTCACTAATAGCGCTGATGTTATTCTTGCTGTTGGTATGCGTTTTGACGACCGGGTCACCGGAAAATTATCAAAATATGTGCCAAAAGCAAAAGTCATTCATATCGACGTTGATGAAAGTGAACACCACAAAAATGTTTGGGCTCACGTTCCTTTGATTGGTAATGTCAAAGATGTTCTAAAAAGTATTCTTCCTTATCTAAAAAAAAATAATCACAACAATTGGTTAGAAGAATTTAAAAAATTGGATAAAAAGGAATTGGCTGTAGAAAAAAAACGGCAACTGAAAAATAAAAATAAATTAACAATGGATACAGTTCTAACCCTACTTTCAAAAAAAACTAAAAATGAAGCCGTGATTGTGGCCGATGTTGGCCAAAACCAGATGTTTGCCGCCCGTTACTATAAATATAAAAATCCCGATAGTTATATTACTTCAGGTGGACTGGGGACGATGGGTTTTGCCCTCCCGGCGGCTATGGGGGCAAAAATTGGAGCGCCTAAAAGACAGGTTTTTGCGACCGTTGGAGACGGAGGTTTTCAAATGACGATCCAAGAGCTGGGAACAATTATGCAGGAAAAACTGCCGATCAAGATATTGCTTTTAAATAATGAATATCTTGGTATGGTTCGACAGTGGCAGCAACTTTTTTTTGAAAAAAGATACTCTTTCACCCACATGAAAAATCCAGATTTCATTAATATTGCCAAGTCATATGGAATCAAAGGCGAGAAGATCGAGGAAAGAAAAAAACTAAACCAAGCTTTAGATAAATTTATTAATTTCCAAGGACCATATTTATTAGAAGTTAAAGTGGAAAAAGAAGATAATATTTTTCCCATGGTGGCTACTGGAACTTCAGTTGACGAAGTCCGACTTGAATAATATGAGATATACAATTGATATAGTTGTGGAAAATAAACCCGGAGTTCTTTATAGAATCACCGGCCTATTAGCCAAAAGAAAAATAAACATAGAAAGAATTAATGTTTTTGCTGTGAAAGGGAACGGCATTTCCAAAATGTTTTTTACCGCTGATATTGAAGATAGGATTGTTGATACCGTTGTAAAACAAATAAATAAGATTATTGAAGTGATAGAAATTAACTATCATAAAGCCAATCATTAATTATGAAAATCACCATCAAAGAAATAGAAGAGGCTACAAAAAACCTTGAGGGGGTTGTCAAAAAAACTCCTCTTCAATTGAACGAACGACTTTCAAAACTCTATGGAGCCAAAGTCTATTTTAAAAGAGAAGATTTACAAGATATTCGTTCTTATAAAATCCGAGGGGCTTTTAATAAAATGGTTCATTTAACTGATAAAGAAAAAGCGCTTGGAGTAGTCACTGCCTCAGCTGGTAATCATGCCCAAGGTGTTGCCTTATCATGTACAAAATTAAAAATTAAAGGAACTGTTTTTATGCCAGTTGTTACCCCTACTCAGAAAATTGAAAGAGTTAAATATTTTGGTGACGGCTATATACAGATAAAATTAGTTGGTCAAACATATGATGAGAGCACTAAGGCCGCTAAAGATTTTTCCAAAGAAACCAGAGCTGTTTATATTCCTGCTTTTGATGATAAATTTATCATAGCCGGACAAGGAACGGTCGGCAAAGAAATTTATGATGAGTTAAAAGGAAAAATTAATTATGTTTTGGCGCCGATTGGTGGCGGCGGTCTGATTTCCGGGGTTGGTACTTATTTGAAAGAAAAGAATAAAAATATCAAAGTAATTGGCGTTGAAGCAAAAGGATCTGATTGCATGGATAAATCATTAAAAGCGGGAAAAATTATTTCTCTGGATACTATCGACACTTTTTGTGATGGTTGCGCCGTTAAAACCCCGGGAAAACTTAATTTTGATATTTGTAAAAAATATGTCGATTCCATTGAATTGATTGACACCGGTTATGTGGCCAAAGCGATGGTTGATATTTATCAAAACGAAGGGATCATTACCGAACCAGCTGGAGCTTTATCTGTTTCGGCCTTGGAAAATATTAAAGATCAAATTATGGGAAAAACTGTTGTTTGTATTATTTCTGGAGGTAATAATGACCTTTTGCGTTATCCGGAAATCTTGGAACGGAGTTTAGTTTACCAAGGGAAAAAATATTATTTTTTGATTGACTTTGCCCAGAAACCCGGTCAGTTAAAAAAGTTTGTTAACCATGTGCTTGGTCCAACTGACGATATTGTTCTTTTTGAATATGTCAAAAAAAATAATAAAGAAAAGGGTCCGGCCTTGGTCGGGGTCGAGTTTAAAAACAGGAAAAATTTGCCTCCGATTCTGACAAAATTGAAAGAATATAATTTTAATTTTAAAATGATTGAAGATAAGGAATTGTTATATAGTTATTTAATTTAAGTTTATGAAAATATCAAGAATATTAAATCCTGGGATTGAAGCGGTAAAAAATAAAGGAAGTAAAATTTTAACGGAAGGTTATCACATGTTACCTGCCATTTCTTTAATGATTGCCGCCGGAGTTATCAAACATGTTGTTGATAAAAATAAACCATTTATTACCGTTGTCAACTCTTATACAACTCACATTCCTGGCCACATTCACTTGCAATTTTTAGGAGAAAAATTAGTTAAAGCTTTAAAGAAAAAAGGTTTTAATGTTTGGTATTGTAATATCGGCGGAGCTGTTGATGATGGCATTGCCATGGGTCATTTTGGGATGAAATATTCTCTTCCATCCCGGGAATTAATTACTGATCAAATTGAAACGGTTATTGGCGCTCATCCCTGTGACGGTTGGATTGGGATTGGTAACTGTGACAAAATTGTCCCCGGGATGCTCAATGCCATGGTGAGGTTAAACATACCGTCGGTCTATGTGTCTGGTGGTCCGATGTTGGCCGGTCAAAATAATGCTGATTTGATAACGGTTTTTGAAGGGGTCGGACAACATACGGCCGGAAAAATTTCCGAGGAGAAATTAGTTAAATTAACAGAAACCGCCTGCCAAACCTGTGGCAGTTGTGCTGGTATGTTTACAGCCAATTCAATGAATTGTTTAGCCGAAGTAATCGGTTTGGCTTTACCTGGTAATGGCACCATTCCCGCCGCCCGTTGGACAAATAAGGAAAAAGGTGAATGGGTAATCAATCCTGACAGAATAAAATTAGTTGAAAAAACTGCAGAAATAATTGACTACTTAATAAAAGACAAAGTTCGTCCTTTAGATATTGTCACAAAAGATTCTATTGATAATGCTTTTATTTTGGATTTAGCGATGGGTGGTTCAACCAACACCGTTCTCCACACTTTAGCTTTAGCTTACGAAGCGGGAATAAAATATTCTTTAAATAGAATTAATTATTTATCTGACAAAACTCCCAATGTCTGTAAAGTTTCTCCTTCGCGACCGGAAATTCACGTTGAAGATGTTAATCGCGTCGGCGGAATTCCGGCCATTTTAAAAGCGGTCGCTAAATTTTCAAAATCCCCGATTCATCTTGATGCCCAAACCGTCAATAATCAGACTATTGAAAATTACATTAAAAGTTCTCCTGATCCAGACGGAAATATTATCCGAGTTGAAAAAAACGTTTTTTCTCAAAAAGGCGGCCTGGTCATTCTTTATGGAAATTTAGCACCAGACGGCTCTGTTATAAAGACGGCCGGAATCGATTCATCAATGATAAAATTTTTAGGAAACGCCATTTGTTTCAATTCCCAAGAAGAAGCATTGGCGGCAATTTTAAAAAGAAAAATAAAAAACGGCGATGTTGTCATCATCCGCTACGAAGGTCCGAGAGGCGGCCCGGGAATGCAAGAAATGCTTTCTCCAACTTCGGCTCTGAAAGGACTGGGAACGAAAGCAGCCTTAATTACCGACGGCAGGTTTTCTGGAGGCACACGAGGACTTTGTATTGGTCACATCTCACCAGAAGCCGCTGCTGGCGGACCGATCGCCATTATTAAAAATGGTGATAAAATAATGATCGATATTCAAAAGAAAACGATTAATCTTTTGATTTCCAAAAAAAAATTTGAAGAGCGAATGAAAAAAATAAAACCGTTTACACAAAAAGTGGTTCGAGGTTGGTTAGGTCGTTATGCTCAACATGTTTTGAGTGCAAATTATGGAGGAGTCATGGATAATACAATATTATAAATTAACATAATAATTATTATGAACAAAATGAAAGTAGTAATAACAAATAATGCACCAGCCGCCGTTGGACCATATTCTCAAGCGATTGTGGTTAATAATTTTGTTTTTTGTTCCGGGCAAATTGGTATTAACCCAAAAACAGGTAACTTGGTTGATGGAATTGAAAACCAAATTAAACAAGTTCTTTTCAATTTACAAGCGGTTTTGGAAGTAGCAGGGTCAGATATAAAACACGTTGTCAAAACGACTGTTTATTTAAAAAATATGTCAAATTATCCTCTACTTAATCAACTTTATGGAGATTTTTTCAATGATCATAAACCGGCCCGAGCGACCGCAGAAGTTTCCAATTTACCAAAAGATTGTTTGATAGAAATTGACGCAATTGCAGTTAAAAATTAAATAAATATTTATGACAAAAATAAATTTTGGAGGAGTGATGGAGAATGTTGTAATGAGAGAGGAATTTCCTCTGGAGAAAGCTCGAGAAGTGTTAAAGAATGAGACGATTGCCGTGATTGGATATGGTGTCCAAGGCCCGGCTCAAGCCCAAAACTTGAGAGACAATGGTTTTAAAGTCATCGTTGGCCAAAGAAAACCGTCTAAGTCATGGGATAAGGCAGTAAAAGACGGATGGAAACAGGGAAAAACTTTATTTGAAGTTGAAGAGGCTGTCAAAAAAGGAACTATTATTTCATATCTCCTATCCGATGCCGGACAGATTGCCAGTTGGCCCGTTGTTAAAAGATACTTGACTGCCGGAAAAGCTTTATATTTTTCCCATGGATTTGGAATTACCTTTTCCAAAGAAACTGGAATTATTCCGCCAAAAAATATTGACGTGATTTTGGTTGCTCCCAAAGGGGCCGGAAGAACGGTAAGAAAATTATTTCTTGAAGGAGAAGGCATTAATGCATCGTACGCCATTTATCAGGACGCAACAAAAAAAGCTAAAAATAGAGTAATCGCTATGGGAATTGGTGTTGGGGCCGGTTATTTATTTGAGACTACCTTTAAAAAGGAAGTTTATTCTGATCTGACCGGAGAAAGAGGGGTTTTAATGGGAGCTATCGCCGGGATTATGGAAGCACAATATGAACTTTTTAGAAAAAAAGGTCATAGCCCAAGTGAAGCTTTCAACGAGACGGTCGAGGAAGCAACCCAAAGCTTGATTCCTCTTATTGCTGAAAATGGGATGGATTGGATGTTCTCCAATTGTTCAACAACCGCCCAAAGAGGAGCCCTTGACTGGAAAGATAAATTTAAAAAAGCAGTCCAACCGGTATTTGATAAACTTTATAAAAGTGTTGCTTCCGGAAAAGAAGCTAAAAGAGTCATTAACAAAAATAGCAAAAAGAATTACCGGCAGGATTTGGAAAAAGAACTCTCACAAATGAAAAATTCCGAAATGTGGAAGACCGGAGCAAAAGTTCGAGAACTAAGGCCAGAAAGAATAAACAAACAAAAAACCTTTGTTAAATGATTTAAAAATTATTAATAGAAAATGCCGTCCCCCAGACTGGAAAAGGGGGTGAATCAAAAACCGCCGAAGCGGAGCGGAGGCGGGA
>JBBTSP010000045.1:0-13271 GCA_038064655.1 Patescibacteria group bacterium
ATTTCGCCTTCCGTCACCGTATCCATGTTGGCTGAGATTAAAGGAATTTTCAATTTAATATTTTTGGTCAGTTGGGTTGATAAATCAACCTCACTACGGGAAACCAAACTGGTTTTCTGGGGAACTAATAAAACGTCATCGAAGGTCAAACCGATGGACTTGCGTATATTCATAAGATTTCAGTTAATTTTCAATTTATAATTTTCAATTTTCATTGAATTTTCAATGTTTAAATTTTCAAAACTTCAGCAAAAACGAAACACTTAATTTTTTGCGACTTTGGACTTCGCGACTGCGAAGCGGCTCCAACGGAGCAATAAAATTTAGTGTCGAGTTTTAACTCTATAGCTTTTTAAACAAAAATACTTGCTTCTCGTTCTGGACTGACAGAAACAATTTTTACTTTAACTTCTAAATATTTTTCAATAAATTTGACGTATTTTTGACAGTTTTTTGGCAATTTATTAAAGGTTTTTATTTTAGTAATATCTTCTTTCCAGCCGGGAAAACTCTTATAGACTGGAATTAGTTTTGCAAGTTCTAAATATCCACACTGACTAAATTCAATTTTTCGACCATTTAATTTATAACCAACACAAACTTTTATCGAAGATAGTCCGGACAAAATATCAATCTTGGTAATTATAATTCTGTTCACCGATGACAGTTGACATGAAAATTTGACCGCCGGCAAATCAAGCCAGCCAACTCTTCGCGGCCGGCCGGTCGTCGTCCCGTACTCATAACCTCTTTCGCGAATATCATCAGCAGTTTTATCAAATAATTCTGTTGTTAGCGGGCCGCCGCCGACTCTTGAGGTGTAGGCTTTGACCACTCCCCAAATTTCATCAATCTTTTTTGAAGGGATTCCTGATCCGATATTGACACCGCCTTCAATGACGTTTGAAGCTGTCACATAGGGATAAAGACCAAAACTATTATCAAGCATCACTCCATGAGCCCCTTCAAGAAGGATATATTTTTTCTGTTTAATGGCTTTTTGAAATATGGTAAAAGTATCTTTAATCATCGGTCTAATTTTTTCGGCCAACTTTTTGAAAGTTGGTAAATAAGTTTCTATCTTGATTGGGGCGATACCAAAAGCAACTAAAATTTTGTTTTTAATTTCTGTCTGAAACTTAAATTTTTCTATAAATAAAGGCCAGTTTAAAAGTTCATAAATTCTCACACCGTTATAACTGACTTTGTCCGCAAAAACCGGACCAATTCCCCGTTTTGTGGTTCCCAGTTTATTTTTCCCCCGGGCATTTTCATAGGCTACATCTAGTTCTTTGTGATAAGGCATGATCAGGTGGCAACGGGGTGAAATCACTAATTTCTTTTTTAAATTAATGCCCATTTTTTCAAAAACAGCCATCTCTTCCATCAAAACCTCCGGGTCAATGACGACTCCATCGGCGATGACAACTGTTGGTTTTTTTTGAAGAATACCCGAGGGAATCAGATGTAAGGCATATTTTTTTCCGTTAACTACGACCGTATGACCGGCATTATTGCCGCCATGAAAACGGACGACCAGATCAGCATTCCGAGCCATCAAATCAACTATCTTTCCTTTTCCTTCATCGCCCCATTGAGTTCCAATTACGAGTTGAATAGGTTTTTTCACCAGTCATCATTTAACCAAATTTGATAAAATTAGTCAATGGCAATTTTTATAACATTTATATTTTTTATAATCGTTATAATTTTTTTATTCTCCTCCCCCTCACTCTCCCCTATTCCCTATTTTCCTTCCCAACCTGTTGATTTGCCGTTAATTATTAAGGCTCTAAATCTAAAAAATAATCAAACTGTCATTGACCTCGGCGCCGGCGACGGCATTGTCATCTTTAAAGCGGCAAAAAAGGCGTTTCAACAGAAGCTGAATACAAAATTTATCGCCGTCGAAATTAATCCGGTTTTGATTTTAATTCTTCATGTCCGGAGGCTATTCCATAAAAATAAAAAAAATATAAAAGTAATTTATGGAGATATTTTTACAATGGATTTTGACAAACTTTTAACTTTTAACTTTTCACTTTTAACTTTTTATGTTTACATCTCCCCCTGGTTTCTCGAAAAAACAATCTCAAATATCAAAGATCAATCCTTCGATTTCACTCAGGATGACCCTGAGCGAAGTCGAATGGGTCAAATATCAAATTTTTCCGTTATTTCTTACATGTATCCAATCAAGTCGTTAATGAAGACCCAAAAAATCATTCAAGGAAAAAATAAGATTTTTGCTTACCAATAACTTTTTTCCTTCCAACCTCAACATAACCGCGGCGGTTGTGTATCGGATGGCTGGAGCAATCTAATCTTTAATAATTCGAAAAATTTCTTGAGGCCTTTTAACAATGAAGTCGACTCCGTGTTTTTTTAGAATCTCCTGTTTATGAAGTCCCCAGGAAACGCCGATCATTTTAATACCGATTTTTTTACAAGCTTCAACATCACGGATTTCGTCACCGATATAAATCACTTCCGACCTTTGTAAATCAAAATCTTTAAGAAATTTTTCCAGATAGCCCGCTTTTCCGAAAAGATCTGTCTTTCCATGAACAAAGTTAAAAACATTAAGTTTGTTAAATTTTATGAATTTGTCGATATTCTCTTTTCTGTTTGAAGAAATAATTGCCAGTTTATATCCTTCTTTTTTAAGATTAAAAAGAAATTTTTTAATACCGGAAAATAACTTTATATTTTCTATTTCTTTTTCCAGTTCCATCTGCATATTTTTTATCATATCAACAACATATGGAAGTTTGAGCCAGGCTTTTTTAAATCTTCCTTTCAATAATTCCTGATAGCTTTTAGACCTGATTTCGTTGATTATCTGCCTTTCACTGAGATCATTTAATTGTAAGATTTTGGCAATCTCCAAAAATTTCTGGAAACTAAAAGGAAGGGTGTCGGCGATCGTCCCATCAAAATCAAAAATAACAAACTTAATTTTTTTCATAAGATATCAATTATAATTCTATTTATGGACAAAATCATCTCTCTTGATTATTTATTGACTAATTTTTTTGATAAATTAATTCCGCATAATTTTCTTTTTGATTATTTTTTCTCCTTTTTTTCCTTAAAAGGGGCTTCTATTTTCGTCTGGATGGTTATTATTGTTTTGTTGATTATTTTCGAGGAAAAAATTAATAAAAAATTTATTCTTTATTTTCTCGTTGCTCTGGGGATAACGTCAACTGTCGTTTTTGGATTAAAAAATACTGTCCAAAGGGCTCGGCCAACAACAGTCTGCGAAAAAAATTTCTCCTTCCCCTCTGCTCATGCTGCCACCGCTTTTGCCGCTGCAACTGTTTTGACATTCTTTGACAAAAAACGCCGCTGGTTTTATTATTCAATCGCTTTACTAATCGCCTATTCAAGAATCTACCTCGGTTGTCATTATTTTTTGGACGTAGTTGCAGGAGCTGCTCTTGGTTATATAATTAGTCGACTACTTCTATTCGTCCCCGATACATTCCCATCCCACAGGAGAAATTGATAAATCCTGTTTCCGTTGGAGTAAACTCAATAAGATTTTCACCTTCGTTTAAAGCTTTGGAAATGCCAAGACTCGAAACAACAAAGTATCCCTGACAGCCGAAAACATTTTTGCCATTAATTATCCATTTGACCGGAATACCTTTTTTAATAGTAAATTGATTTGGAAAATATCCTCCACTGATAACATCCATGTTAATTATTTGCTTGCCGTTAACTAAATTGGACACATAGGTTAAATTAGTCTTATTGGGCCTATTTGAAAAACCAATTCCATATATTGCTAAAAAGTTAGTGACATAATAGAGACCTAAAATCAAGACCCCGACGGCCACGATTTTCATAAAATATTTATAGAATATATTATTTAATAAGTTTCTCAGGCTTCCAATAAATATTATTGCCGGCGCTGTTCCCAGTGCAAAAACGGCCATTGTTATTGCACTTTGCCAAGGCGAAGCCAAACCCAAAGCATAAACTTGAGTCGCTTGGGTAAATCCACAGGGCAAAAAATAAGTAATTAGCCCAAGAAAGAAGGCTGATTTATGAGGATCTTTTATCAGGCGGTTTTCCAGTTTTCTGAAGATAATTGAGGTTCCTCCAAACGGAATGATTGTGGCAAAAGAAACAATCTTCAGCATATCAAGCCCTAAAAGAATCATAAAAGCTGCCGCTAATAATGTTAAGCCTGTTCCAAATTTAAGATTGGTAATAATAACGCTACCAACTAGTCCAGCAATAAAACCAAATATTGCGTAAGAAATAACTCTTCCTGAATTAAAATAAACTGCTTGTTTTAGATTGTTGGTTTTTCTGTCAATCGTTGATAAAAATAGCGCTCCTGACGTTGCCATGCAGGTTGAGATAGACGCCACTAGACCTAAAAATAAAACAGTTAATAAATTCAAATTGCCGGTAATATTAATAGCCGGAATAATATTAATTTCCTTGGCGATTAAATAGATTAGGATTAAACCGGCCGTGATTAAAATCGCCTCAAAAATCTTTTTGCTCAATGGTTCGTCTTCTTCATTTTTATCCTCCTTATTCCTTATCTCATATCCAAACTGCCGAATTTTCTTATTAACTATTTCCTGATCCAAATGACCGGAAAAATAGACTTCCGCCTCCTGTTTTTGAAAGTTTGATTTAACTTCAGTAACATTTGGCATTTCCTTAAATTTGTCAGTTATCAAAATCTCACACGAAGGACAGTGCATGCCTTTGATGTGAACTGTCTTTTTACTAATTTTAGGCATAGAAAAAATTAAACCATTTTAAGGAAAGTTTTGCAAGAGAAGATATTTTTTATTATAAATTAGCAGTTTTTTCCATTTTTTAAACACTTCATACACAACCCCCCATTACTACAGTTATAATTAGGCAACTGCTGAAAAAGTTTTTCTGTAATTAAATTTTTAATATCATTACCAAAAAATAACATAATAAAAATAGCCAACAATAGTATTCCTCCAATAATTAATTTGATCTTCATATATATCCCTGCAAAGAAAAATAGATAAGATAGACTGACGTTGCCAACATTAACACTCCACCAATTTTTTGAATTAACATCGTATACTTCATTAGTTTTAACTGAAGAATTTTATCAGTGATAATCAAACCAAATATAAAAAACGGAGTGATGAAGCCGATTCCGTAAAAAACAATCATAAAAATCCCGTTAACGATATTTCTTTGAGCGATGATAAATGTCAGTATTGATGCCAGTTGAGGGCCGATACAACCCAAGATGACGCCGCCATGCAGTAAACCGTCAATAAAAGTGTGCCCACCGGTATTCTGTTCCTGCAGATGGGGATATTCCATTTTTACCGCTCCCAACATTGAAAAACCTGATATTAAAGTCACTATGCCGGCGATAAAATAAAGATAACGGTTGACGGAATTGGTAAAAACAAAACCCGTCAGTGAAGCAATTATTCCTAAGGAAATAAAAATAATAAGAATTCCGGAAAAAAAATAAATTACATCAACCAGGGAATTTTTTATTTTATTGAGAATGACCGGTACCATGATAAAGGTACACGGACCAACGATCGACAGAATACCTAAAATAAATGCATATAGATAATTCATCTTATATCTCTATTGAAAATTAATTATTATCCTTCGACTCGTTTTATTCGCTCGGGATGAAGATTAAGTTTATTCAAACCTAATCTTCACTTTTTTCCCTTTAAGATTGTCTTCATTGGCGGGTTTAAGATCTTCATTTTTTAGACAATAACCAGCAACATCGCAAATTACTTTGGCCAAATTTTCTTTGGAGATATATCCATCAACCGTATATTCTTTGGAGTCTTTTTTTGTGGAAAATACAAAACCAGGTGCCAAACTTAATTTATATTTTTGCATAACGTCATCACAGTTTTCCCGGTTATACTTTTCCAGTTTGAAAGCCTGGCCTTCTTTTTGCAAAAGCTCATCCAAATGTTGATCTTCCAAGATACACCAGAAACAGACAGGAGAATAAAAATATTTTATGGTTAACTCGGCTTGAGGATTGCCCGCTTGCTCATCCGGACACTTGGATTCAAGTTTAATTTTTTTCGTAAACTCCGGTTTTAATTGTTGCTTTTTTAACAAAAGTAATTGTTTTTGAGAAATGATTAATTTTTTTTTATTAAAATTTATAGAATTTCTCAAAACAATATTGGCAAAAATAAACAAAGGAACAATTACTAAACCGATTATCAATAAAGAATACTGTTTTTCATCTTTTTCAATAACAATTTTTGGGAAACTCATATTAACAACCCCCTACCTGTTGGGGAATATCTTTTAAAGCGGCCGGTAAATTTGATTTACCGGTTGAAGTAGCCGTTCCACCATCGGTAACTGCCTGTTTTTTTGTAAAAAGACTGGCTAAAGTCACTGTCTGTATTACGGAAACGAAAACTAAAATTGACAAAAGTCCTAAAACAAGCATATTAATATTAAAGCGAAATGTTATCTGTTTATTTTGATTTTTTAATTCATCTGCCATTATTTCTCACCTCCCAACTCATTCATCATCGACTGTTCTGCGCTAATGGTTGATAGTCGATCACTCATCCAGTCATCGACGGAAACTGATTTTGGGTCAGTTCCTTTTGATTGTAGATATGTGGCCACAATCACATAGTGTTTTGGCCACCAGTAACGGTACCATAAAAACAGTTCTTCTTTGATTTTTTTATCATCCCATCCTTGGGTAATAAGATATTTTGTCAGTCCCATGGCGGCAACAGCATGAAGGCAATCTTTAGTATTAATCGGCGCGTTGCAACAAGGATGTGGGAGTAGTCCAAAGACGTCCAGTCTCTTTTTCTGATCGGCCGTCAAGCTGGAGTCGGCAATTTCTTTTTCCATCTCAACCATTTGCTGGCCATTCGTTTGGACATATTTACTTAAAGTAACAGGTTCGCCTTTCCATTTATATGACCTGATTTCGTCTTTATCGGTCGGTAAAATATCAGTTGATGTATTGCCACCAGCCGAACTTGATAGGGTGATTGAACCTGTTGATATAGCATAGATTACCTGGGTTAAAAGAATTTGTTTAACCGCTGTTGCTAAAATTGTAATAATTAAAAGACCTTTGATTAATTTTGATTTGAACATCATAAGATATGATCTTACTCAAATGTTTATGAAGATTTTATGAAGAGAAATGTTTACCAAAAAAGGGGCGATTTGAAAATCGCCCCTACAAAAAATCAATAATTACTTTTTTGCAAAATAATTATACAAATTGGCAAAAAGATAGCCGACTATCCAGGTGCCGATTGTTGAGGTTGCCAGTCCCAGAACAAATGAGCCCAGTGATAGATTCAATTCAGAAATTTGGGTTAATTGAATACCATGGAACCACGACTGGGCAATCGTCATTGATAGATCTGGAAAAAGGGCCACACCAAATCGGCAGACAACATAGACTATGGCAACGGTTACGGCCGCCGCATTGGCTGTCGCTTTTGGATCGTGTTTCATATTTTTCACCTCCTTTCGCTATAATTCCCAACGAAATATTCGTTCAGGAATATCGGAAACATTTCTAATTATAAGTTTAACAAACTCTGTTTTCGATAAGACTTCATTAAAAGTCAAGATTCCATTATAATGATGTCCGCCCGGAGCGGTTCCTTCCCAAATAGACTGATCAAAGACTCTCCCCTTTTGATCAACAAGCGAATTTATCTGAGTTACATCAAATGCTAAATCCACTGAGTGAGTCTCAAACACAATGTTAAAACTTGGTTTTTCCCCAACCGCTAATGTTTTTGGCGTGACAATGATTTTTACGTTTTCACCATCGTTTTCCTGGGAAATAAACTTATCCTGCGCTTGAGTTTTTATCGTAGAAAGTTCTTTTTTATCTTGTGGCTTAAGGACGCCAAAACCAACCATTATTAAAACAATTAAAGAAATCTTTAGCAATATTTTATTTAATCTGGTCATAGTGGCTTTTGATTTTTTTAATTTGTCGTAACATGTATAAAATCCCCAGTAGGTTCATCACTATCCCAAAGACAATGATGGGAATTTGATACCGAGTCAGGAAAACAGCAAAAGCGGAAAATCCGATGATAGGCAAAATTTTGCTTAGATGATGAGCACAGCAGACAATCATTGAAGCGCTTGAAGTACCGGTTGAAACAGAGGTGACGGCGCCGGCGTTGTTAATTGTTCGATTATCTTTGATAAGTCTTTTTAGGTAAGTAAACAGGCCAACCTGGGTACCAAAGCCTAATGATAAAGTAATCATCCAATATCATAACTGTTTAAACTGTGATACGGTTGCAGACAAGCTGGCCGAGGAAATAGTCATCACCAAAAAATAAAAAATCAGCAAAGAGAAACCAGCTATTAAACTATTTCTTATTTCTTTTCTCATAATTCAATTATATTTAGATTTCATTAAGATTTTATTAAGATTGATAAGTCAATCTAAAACAAAAAATTCCCTTGACAATTTCAAAAATAATTACTGTATAATCAGGAAATGGTAAAAAAACAAGACTCTTTCAATTACGAAATTAAGTTTTCAAAAAAACTACTTATAGTCGTTTTTGTTTTAGTTTTGGTTCTGGGTTTAGTCTATTTTTTAAGAAGATACTTAATCGCTGCTACTGTTAACGGTAAATCTGTTAGCCGATTAGCCGTTTTGAAAAAATTGGAAAAACAAGGCGGTAAAAAAATTCTTGAAACAATGATTACCGAAGCCATTATTCAACAAGAAGCGGAAAAAAGAAAGATTGTCATTAGCCAAAAAGACGTTGATGCCGAAATGAAAAAAATAGAGGCAAATGTAACTTCTCAAGGATCAACGCTTGACCAGGCCCTGCAAAACCAAGGAATGACAAAAAACGATCTAACAAAAGAAATAAAGATCCAGCTGATGCTCCAGAAAATGGCGGGAAATGATATTAAGATATCAGATAAAGAAATTGATGATTTTATCAGCGCCAACAAAAATCAACAGGGCTTTGATCGGGAAATTCCAAGGGAACAAGCGGTTTCTCAACTAAAACAACAAAAATCGCAACAGAAGATACAGAGTTTTCTATCTGATTTGAAAACGAAGGCAAAAATAACCTACTTTGTAAATTATTAATGCGCAAAAAATAGTCTTTAGTTTTATTTGACAACAAATTTTACTTCGGAGGTGGAATTAAAAAAAGATTAATTCGTATATTTAAGAGAGAATTTGTATAATTTTCTTGTGTTTAAAAAATTTGATAACATAAGTAAAATTGCTCTCATCAACTTCTTTTCTACTCTCTATTTTTATCTTCCTATCTTGACTATTTATTACCAGCAAAGAAACCTCAACTTTGTTCAGATTAACTCATTATTGGGGATTATCACTGCTTCGATTTTTTTCGCAGAAATCCCAACAGGGCTCCTTGCTGACAAATTTGGAAGAAAAATATCTATGGTTCTTGCCTTATTATTTCAACTATTCGGTGAAATTTTTTTCTTATTTGCTACCAATTATTTGCATTTTATCTTGATATCTATCATTGCAGGAATTGGATTTGCCTTCCAATCAGGATGTTCACAAGCATTAGTATATGATTCATTAAAAGAAGAAGGTAAAGAAAAGGAGATGAAAAAAACTGCTGGACTTATTGGAGCTTTTTATCAAGCTGGTCACTTAGTTGGAGCATTCGCAAGTAGCTTCATTATTTTCCAGCTAACGAAACCAAGAATTACGCTTGCAATTATTATGACGATAGTAAGTGTTGGCATTGCTTTTTTGATAACGTTTCTTCTGAAAGAACCACAAAGCACCTATCGTCATTCTGAAAAAAATCCAATAGAATTACTAAAACAATCATTTTCAATTATGAAAAATAACCTTTCTTTAAGAAGAATCATTCTTTTAGGTCTTGTCACAACACCGTTTGTTGGTTATTTACGTAATTTTCAACCACCTTATTTCCAACTATCTCATATCCCAACTATGTGGTTAGGTATTTCATTAGGTATTGCTGGAATACTAGCGATGCTTATGAGTAAGTATGGGTATAAACTCGAAAAAGTGTTAGGAGTAAACGCGCTATTTATTGGGACATTATTTCCAGGTATTTTTTATATTTTTATGTCTTTTATTTTTTCTCCTTTTATCTCTGGTATCCTTTTCATCATTAATTATGGATCAATGAGTTTGCAGGAGCCATTCTTTGCAGATTATTACAATATTCATATCAAAAGTGAAAATAGGGCGACGACGTTATCAGCTATCAACATGTTTTCAAGCATTTATATTGCATTAATGGGGCTTGTTATTGGGAGTATTGCTGATGTTTCATTATCATATACTTTTTTATTTATGGCAATTCTTATTATCGTTGGTTCTTTCTTATTTAAAATCAACAAAAGCCACGTAGAAATTATGGCTAAACCTGAGTGATGTACTTAAAAGAATCAATTTCATACAATCTGCGAGGTTGTACGGCAAAAACTGTTTTGTTTTTCTGTTAAGATAAAAATATTATGCTTGTTTTTATTGACGACTCCGGCGATCCGGGGTTTAAATTAGAAAAAGGTTCATCGGCTATCTTTGTTATCTCTTGTGTGATATTTGACGATGAATTAGAAGCAGAAAAAACTGCGGTTGCCATTAAAGAACTTCGACGCGATCTTAAGTTTCCCGATGAGGTTGAGTTTAAGTTTAGTAAATCAAGAAAAATAATTAGGGAAAAATTTTTAAAAAAGATAAATCCTTTTCAGTTCAAAATCCGTAGTCTTGTTATTAAGAAATCTCTTATCCGAAGTGAAGAATTAAAAAACAACAAGAATTCTTTTTATAGTTATGTGATTAAATCGCTTTTAAAATACAGCAATAATTCAATAATTGAAGCAAAAGTCAGAATTGATGGAAGCGGTGATAGAAGGTTCAGAAGAAACTTTCTTACTTATTTAAGAAAACAATTGAATACTAATCACAAAAAAATCATGAAAAATTGTCAATTAATCGATTCAAAATCCAACGTTTTAATTCAAATGGTTGATATGGTGGCTGGCTCAATTAGAAGATTTTACGATGAAGAAAAAACTGACAGATTTGTTTATAAACAAATAATTAAAAAACACATCCAGGATGAGTGGAAATTCCGCTAACAAAAAAAGACCCGTTTTCAGGGTCTTATCCAACCACGTTCCTAGACTAGTTGTCCTAGCCACGTCACCGTCCGGTGACAGTTCAGAATACAGGTTTTTGTAATTTTATTATACACCAACTTATATTAATAATTGTACTATTGATTGATCTTTCAATCCTTTTTCCTACTTGACAAAAAATATTACATCAGTTGAATTGTTTTAAAAAGTTTTCTTTTTATAATCTAAATAGATTTTGCCGAATTTTTTTTCCATCTCCCTCTCTTCCTGTCTCGCCAAAATAAAATAACGGATAATCAAAATTGGCGCCATGATCAAAGTAATCAATGTTGGCCATTGGAGCAGAAAGCCGATGATGATTGCTATAAATCCGGCATATTGAGGGTGGCGAATATATTTGTAGACACCAGTTGTAGCTAAAACCTCTTTTTTCTGGGCTTTATATAAAATTTCCCAAGCGCTAGATATGACAATAAACCCGCTAACAATCAAGCCATTGCTGACAAGATGCAACCAGTTAAAATGCGGATCACCGCCTAAATTAAGAATTTTATTTAAGATGTGGCCGGAATCATGGGAAAAATCAATATTAAGAAATTTATTGCCGAAAAAAGAAGTCAGAAGATAGATTGTCAAGGGAAATCCATACATTTCGGCAAAAAGAGCAACAATAAAGGCAGAAAACATTTTATAAGTTCGCCAGTCGGTTTTTGTACGTGGACGAAAGACAGATTTCAAGAAAAACAAAAAAAGAACAACACTTATGACAACAAGGAACCAATTACCGTATTCATATTTCATATTTCGATTTCACTCAATATGACCCTGAGCCTAGTCGTACTTCGATTCCACTCAGTACGACCCTGAGTGTTAATCGAACGGGTCGAAGGGTCATAAGACAAGAATTTTATCGATAAATTTTTCCCGGTCAAGATGTCCGGTCGAAAATAATTTACCGTTAATGATTATTCCCGGATTGGACATAACCGAATGTTCAACTGCCAATTCCAGTCCTTTTAAACTAGTAATGTTAATCTCCTCAAATTGTAGTTTAAGATAAGGAAATTTATTTTTAACCTCGTTGATTATTTGTTTGGCATTTTCGCAATCACCACATCCCTCGGCGGTAAGAAATTGAAGATAAATAGTTTTATTAACCTTGTGATTTACCATTATTAAATTCTTGAATGTGTTGTAACAGGACATTGGTCGGAACATTCATATTGGGGAAATCAGATGAAGCGTGAATTTTGCCTTGAGGGTCAATATGAACATAAGTATGGCCGGCCCGATCATCGTGCATGGATGAAGGCGTTCCTAAAGCCTTATACGCTTTGGTCACCTTTCGGTCGGCATCAATAAGAATTGGCGTAATAATTTTTTCTTCCTGTAAAATCGGGTCCCAGGTCTTTTGATCATCAACACTTATGGGAATAATCACCGTATCAAGATTGTCAAACTCTTGCTTGAACCGCTCTAATTTAGAGACTTCCTGCCAGCAAGGCGCACACATTACTCCTTCGTTAAAAAAAAGAAAAATATTTTTTCCTTTATAATCGGATAGTGAAATTGTTCTTCCAGTGGTTGAAGGTAGGCTAAAATTAGGAGCTACTGTTCCAGGAGCGAGCGGTTCAAATTTTTTATTTCCTCCTCCACCTCCACCATGATGATCAGCCATTGGATCAGCGGCTGTTTGTTTATTATCTGTTTTCACTTGATTTTTATTGCTGGCTATCGAATACCCGACCACAACCGTCGCAATAATAAGAATAATGAGGATATAAGTTAATACTTTATCTTTCGATACCGTAAAGATAACTTGGTCTGGTTCAACGATATTTTTCATACTTCTATTTATATACCTTTGATAATTAAGATTTTATTAAGACTACCGGGATTTTCCTTTAATAAACAAGCCCAGACCAATCAATATAATGATTAAAAGAAATATCCAATCCGGCACACCGCTGGTGAAACTTAAAATTTTTCTTTGTATTAAAGTCATCGTCGCTACCAACCGTGTTTGTGAAGGAGTGACCGATGTTATTTGATTGGTGGTCGCCAAATAAAGAATATAGATACCTAGACTTAAAAAAACAACACCGGTAATAAGATTAGTCGAATGAATC
>JBBTSP010000045.1:13281-26296 GCA_038064655.1 Patescibacteria group bacterium
GAACCGGAAAGTAATCCCTCTGACTAATCTACTTTCCGAAAAGTTAAAGCTTTCCCAAAAAAAAGCCAGAACGAAAAGAGGAAAAACCATGCCAAAGACATAGATCAAAGACAATATTAAAGCTTGAAACAGGCCGCCGGATAAAGCTGTTAACGTCAGCACTCCAGCCAAAACTGGAGCACAACATGAAGAGGCCAAACCGGAAAATAATCCCAGTCCGAAGACGGAAAAGACGTCGTGTTTCTTCAAAAGCGGGGCGGTTTTGAAAGGAGGGTTAAATTTTTTTCCGGAAAAAGAAAGAAGCGCCAACAAAATCATAAAGATTCCGCCTAAATAAAAAACCTGGGTGTGATAACTTTTAAAAAAAGAACTCAAAAAAGAAATTCCCAGGCCGATTGGCACAAGTATGGCGGCAACGCCTAAGAAAAAAACAAAGGTCATCAAAAGGATTGCCTTCTTTTGTTTAAAAGTGTAGGCAAAATAGGCCGGGAGCATAAAAGTTATACAACAAGGGGCAAACAGAGCCAGCATTCCGCCTAAGAAAGAAGCAATAATTGAAGTTTCAAATAAAATATTCATTTAATGACAGCTTTTTTTTGAATTCTTATTATTATCGTTACCGTGATTTCTCATCATAAATACATGGATGAGAGGACATAGTAAAAAGATTAGATAGGGAAAAATATTCTTTATCAAATCCATATTAAGCCAAGAATACTATATCGCTTATTAAGAAATTATGAAGGAACAAGAGGTAAAGTGATTATAAAAACAGTTCCCTCGCCTATTTCGCTTTTTACTTCTATATCTCCTCTATGGGAATTAACTATGGCTTTGGCAATCGCTAATCCTAGTCCTGACCCGAGAATTTTTTCCCTGGCTGATCCCCGATAAAAACGGTCAAAAATATGAATAATGTCTTTTTTGGATATTCCGATTCCATTGTCTTTTATTTCTAAAATCACCTGATATTTATTCTTTTTAAGAATAATACTAACTTTACCTTTGTGGGGAGAATACTTTATTGCATTATCAATAATATTTAAGATTGCCCGTCCCAACTTTTCTTTAAAACCAACAATGATGATGTTTTTGTCAAAGGCTCCTGAGACTTTAATATTTTTCTTTAATGCCATTTTCTCGGTCAGCTCAAATAATTCTTCCATTAACTTACTGAGATCAAATGATACGGAATTTTTTTGTTCCATTGGTGTCTCTGACCAAGCTAGATCAAGAACATTTTTTAAGGTCGTTGAGACACGATGAGTTTCGGAAACTGCTTCTTTAAGCGTCCGGCGATATTCATCTTCGGTTCTTTTATGATTCAAGGCAATTTCAAGAGTGCTTCGTAACGTTGACAAAGGTGTTTTTAGTTCATGAGCGACATCGGCAATAAACTGTTGTTCACGCTTAAAAGCTAAATGCAGGCGATCAAGCAGTTGATTAAAAGCCTGTGCCAGTTCACCAATTTCATCGCGACTGTCAACTCCGTCAATTCTCTCATCAAGATTTTTACTGGAAATCATTCGCATCCGCGAGGACAGATAGGTAAGCGACTCGGTGATTTTATAGATAATAATAAAACCTAATAGAGCCAAAGTTAAAAAAAGAAGTGAGATAAAATAAAAACCGTTTTTAAAAGCAAACACATGGACAACCAAAACTATAAATATTGCTAATATTGCCAGGCTGCCTATATACCAAAAAAAAAGTTTTTTTATTAAACTGTCAACTGGTTTTTTCATCTTTATCTTTACCAATTCTATAACCAACTCCGTGAATCGTATGGATTAATTTATTTTTAAGTCCGAAATCGACTTTCTTCCTTAAAGTGGCCACAAAAACATCGACGACATTGGATAAAGCGTCGAAGTTATAGTCCCAGACATGCTCGGTAATTTGGGTCCGAGTAACTACCTCATTTTGATGTCTTAGTAAAAATTCAAGAATAGAAAATTCTTTTGGAGTTAAAAAAATTGTTTTATTGCCTCTTTTAGCGGTATGTTTAACCGGATCAACTTCAAGATCATCGACCTGAAGAGTGGTTTGCGTTTGGTTGTGGCTGCGGCGAAGAAGGGCTTGAAGACGGGCTTTTAATTCTGTAAAAGCAAATGGTTTAGTAAGGTAGTCGTCGGCGCCAACATTTAAACCCTCCACTTTATCTTTTACAGTGGTTTTGGCGGTTAATATAAGAATAGGTGTGATAATTTTTTTACTTCTCAAGCTCCGGCAAACATCTAATCCGTTGATTTTAGGCAGCATAACATCAAGAATGATCAGGTCATAACTTTCTGATTCGGCTAAATACTGCCCTTCTTCTCCGTCAAATGCCTGATCAACGGCAAACCCTTCTTCAATCAATCCTTTTCTAACAATATTAGATAGTTTTCGCTCATCTTCAATGATAAGAACTCTCATAGGATGAATAATAATAAAGTTGACATTAAGATATTATTAAGTTTTGGTTAATTATATATCTTAATCAAAATTTAATAAGTTAATTGTTAATATTCTTGTATGGAGGACAAATTTTCAAAGTTTTCTTTGTATATTTTTATATTTGGGGTAATTGCAGCCCTTTATATTTTAATCAATTCTCTTCTTCATACCTCAATTGGTTTAAAGATAATTAATAAGCCTCTTCCTGCATCAAAGATGATGGGGCCAAATGCTGATTTTTAAGGAAGAAGAAGCCCTCCTTTATAACCGGGAATCCACCAGGGAATAAAGACGTAGATCGTAAACGCCAGACCAAAGAGAAAAGAAAAAGTTATGTAGAAAATAATGAGAATCATCCAATCACTAATTGTCTTACATCCTTTTTGATCACAGTGCTTACTGTAACGGTTATATATGAGAAAAGATAAAACACCTAATATGAGAAGTGGAATAAGATAGATTTTTTTATCTCCTTCTTGGCGAATTAACAGTAGATAACCGGAAGTGGCCAGAAAAATAATCAAGCCACCGCAACAAACAATATGGAACAAAAGAAACGGTATTATTGACCCGATAAACTTTTTCATTTTACTTCTTTTTTCCGCCACCGCAACAACCTTCGCGTTTCATAGGTTTATATTTTTTTCCTCTTCAATAAAAGAGAATTTGTAACTACTGAAATGCTAGAAACTGCCATCGCTCCTGACGCTAAAATCGGACTGATGAGACCAATCATGGCCACCGGTATCAAAATCACATTATACGCGAAAGCCCAAAATAAATTAAGCTTGATTGTTTTCATCGTTTGTTTGGAAAGTTTTATTGCCGAGACTACCGACATCAAGTTTTTATTAACCAATGTAATTCCGGCCGCTTCAATAGCAACATCCGTCCCCGACCCCATAGCAATACCAACATCAGCTGCGGCCAAAGCCGGTGCGTCATTAATACCATCGCCTACAAATGCGACTACGCCGCTTAATTCTTTTACTTTCTTTTCTTTCTCTGCCGGCAAAACTTCAGCTAAAACATTTTCTTTTTTAATTCCCAGCTGCTTGGCAATGGCAGCAGCCGTTTGTTTGTTGTCACCGGTAATCATATAAACCTCAATGTTCATTTTTTGTAAAGACCTAACCGCTTCAACAGCCGTTTCTTTAATCGTATCGGCAATCGCGATTAAACCGGTTAATTTATTTTCAATATAAATATAGACAACGGTTTTGCCTTGATCTTTTAGGCTTTCACCAGCAGAATATGAATCAGGGCCTAACAATTTGCCTACATAAATTTTTTTTCCATTAATGTTTCCTTCAACCCCTTTGCCTGTTAGCGATTTAAATTGAGTAACTTTTGATAATTTTATTCCTTCTTTTTCCGCTTTTTTAACAATCGCCTCACCTAACGGATGCTCGGAATGTTTCTCAACAGAGGCGGCAATTATTAAAAGTGAAGATATTAAATTTTTTTCGGTTTGCTGTTTTCCGATAAAAAATTTCGATATCGAGCTTTTATTTATTAGAATAATATCGGTAACTTCGGGTTGCCCTTTTGTCAATGTTCCTGTTTTATCAAAAATAATTGTCTTGACTTTATGTGCTGTCTCCAAGCTCTCAGCGTCTTTAATTAATATTCCATGCTGGGCCCCGATCCCGGTCCCGACCATAATGGCCGTTGGGGTTGCCAGTCCCATAGCGCAAGGACAGGCAATGATCAATACGGCAATCGAGTTTAACATCGCAAAAATAAAAGCCGGTGAAGGACCAAAAACATACCAACCAACAAATGTTGCGATTGCCAACATAATGACGATGGGAACAAAGTAAGAAGAAATAATATCGGCCAGTCTTTGGATTGGGGCTTTGCTTCCCTGCGCTTCCTCGACCAACTTTATGATTTGTGCCAACATTGTGTCTTTACCGACTTTTGTAGCTTTATAAAGAAAAGATCCTGATTTATTCATCGTTGCCCCAATTACAGTATCCCCTTTATATTTTGAAGACGGCATACTTTCTCCCGTCACCATTGATTCATCAATTGCCGATTCTCCTTCAACAATTAATCCGTCAACAGGTATTTTTTCACCAGGACGAACGCGGATTAAATCGCCAGCAACAACCTCATCAATTGCAATATCAATTTCTTTTTTATTTCGAATTACTCTGGCCGTTTTTGCTTGAAGGCCGATTAATTTTTTAATCGCTTCTCCGGTTCCGGCCTTGGCTTGAGCTTCCAAGAACCGGCCCAACAAAATCAAACCAATAATAACGGTTGAGACGTCAAAATACGGTTCGGTTTTTAAATTTAGTCTTTCAAAAAAACCAGGAAAAAATACTACTGCGGTAGAATAAAGATAAGCTACCGTTGTTCCAATCACAACCAAAGTGTCCATATTGGCGAGACGGTGTCTTAAAGACGAAATCGCCGCTTTGTAAAAATCATATGCTCCCCAAAACTGGACAATTGACGCCAAGAAAAAATGATATAGCATGTTTTTTACGATATCTGGAGCCGTATTCATCAGTCCCGGAAAGCTTCCCCAAACAATAAAGCCTGACAGAAATAAACTGACAATAACTTTGATTTTCAGATCTTTCAGTTCTCTTATTTTTTCCGTTTTTATTTTATCATCTAAGCTTTTCTTTCCTCTTAACTCATAACCCCTAACTCCTAACTCCTCATCAAACATCGCCTGATAACCAACCGATGCCACCGCATCAATTATTTTATTTTTCTCGACCGGAGTATCCGAAGTCAGAGTGGCTTTCCCCGTTGTTAAATTAACCACCGCATTGGTAACCCCGAGAATTGCTTTCAGCGCTTTCTCATTGGAATAAACACACGAGGCACAATGCATTCCTTTTATGGCAAAAGTTTGTTTATTCATATTACAATTATTTTCCCGTGAAACATCCCCATCGCACAGGAAAAATCAAAAGTTCCTTTTTTATCGGGGGTAATTTCTATGGCCACTTTTTCGTTTAAAGGCAGTGATTTTTTAATTTTAAAATCTGCTAAAATTACTTCTTCCAGACAACTGTTGCTGTCTCTTCTTTCAAAAACTAATTTTGTGGTTTTTCCGTATGGAATGGAAATTCTATCTGGTTTATAACCACCATCAACCAAAATCTCAACTGTTCCCTCTGCTTGAACTGTATTTATTTTTTTCATAAAAAAGAACCAATAAGTAAATATAATTGACAACAATCCAAAAATTGAAACTAAAATTTTGTCCATATTAAACTCCACAACCTCCGCCTTGCTTTGGCGGTTGTTCAATAATTCCTTTGTCAGCCAGCCACTTTTTCACTGTCGACCAGCCGGAAGCTGATGAATAATCTTTTCCCAAAATTATTTGCGCCGGGACGTCGCTAAACTTTTTTCCTTCCTTATTTTTAAAGTATAATGCTAAGTCATAATAATTACTGGGAAACCAAAAAGCATTATAATATTTAGCTGCTTCAAACATCTGATTTTCCGTAGCATTATTTCCCGCCATCAACTGTAACACGGCCAATAATGCCATACCGTGATTGCAGTCCGGAAAAGCAGTTGAGTTATTACAGCAAGGACGATAAATATTTGAGGCTATTTTTTCCACTAAATTTTCCTGTTCTGAAGTCATTGGAATTAAATCAGATTTGGCATAATAGTCCATCGGTTGAGTCTTGGAAAGTGACCAACCGCCGGTTGAAGCAAAATTACCAGCGTCCCCGTATTTAGTCATCTCTCCTTCCGTCAAAATTTTTGTTTTATTTCCAAGGCCGGCGGCCCAAAAGAAATTAAGGAGGAAATAAGAGTTATCCCGATCAATTTTTATTTTTTTATTTGATCCTTTGGTCAAAATTTCCAATTGCTCCTTAGTTAACGGTTGAGCGCTCTTTTCATATGTCTGTTTAAACTTATCCAGATCAATCACTCCCGACTCAATCATTTTTGGACCTAAATCCCCGTATCTTACATTAATCTCAAAGCCTTTTTGCGGATTAATTTCATCAAAGAGATTTGCCGTTTCTTTCTTTGCGACCGCTTCTTTGCTTTTTAAGGCTAATTTATTAAGCTCAGGCTTTAATACATAAGCTAAAGCCAAAACATTTAACCCCAAGCTCACACTCAAAACAATAAGCCAAAGATTTTTGGCTGTTTTTTTTGTTCTTTTCATTTTTTTTTGATTAATTTATAAAAAACTAATAATATAAGAGAAAAAATAATAATATCAATCATTGGATTTTGGAAATACTTTGAGATATTAAAAACCATCAGCCGTAAAGGCTTAGTATAAGCTTCCATCTGATACATCTGGATCTTATTATAATAGTTAAAAATAATAATAAAAACTCCGGAGATGATAAAAATTCCTGCTCCTAAAGCCTGAAAAACTTTGTAGATTTTTTGCCGATTAGAACCGGAAATTTTATTGGTTAGTTTTTTATAAAAAAGAGACAGAACAAAAAGTGGAAAAACTATCCCCAGTACATAAGCTAAAGAGACAATTAAGGCCTGAAATAAAGTCGGTGATAAACTGGTCAGAGTGACGGCGGCAAACAAAACCGGCGCGCAACAGGAAGAAGAAAGCCCTGACATTACCCCTAGACTAAAAACGGAAATAACATTGACGTCTTTTCCTAAATTACTTTTTTGCTTAAAAAGTTGGGGGAAATGAAAGATTGGTTTAATCGTCATAAATCCCATAAAAATCAAAAACAACCCTCCAAAATAATAAATTTGTTTATGCCAACTATCAAAAAAGAAGATAAAAAACCTAAATCCCAAAGCGACCGGAATTAAGATCATCGATAAACCCAGAGCAAATACCAAGGTATAAAACATTACTTTTGTTCCGCTTTTGAAAACCGTTCCTAAATAAGAAGGAAATAGAAATGTGATACAGCATGGCGCAAACAAAGCCAAGACTCCGGCCAAAAACGAAGCGGTCAAGGAAATTCCAAAAAAAAAGTTGTTGTTCATGTTGTTTTAAAAAAGCGAAGACACCTGTTTTTGAGACAATCGCCAGGGGCCCCTTTGGGGTGTGGCGGTCGAAAAAACACGGTGTCGAGCTTTTTAGTTTACAGTTGCTTTAACTTTAAATACTAACTTTGGATTATCAGGATCATTGGTATTGACATAAACTTCCCGCTCAACTGCCCCATAAACCGGCATAATCGAAGGCCTGTAAGTTACTTTTATGACGGCTTCTTTTCCCGGTAGTACTTCTCCGGCAAAATCTGATACATTATGCATCCCAAAAATATCGGACTCCTTGCCATTAATTACAACCTGAGCAAAAGCGCAGTTACAACTTGAGGAAACGTTGCTTAGCTGTAAAGGTTTTTGACCAATATTTTTTATCTTGAAGTTGGCTGATTTATCCTCAGAAACCTTCATCTTCCCCAAATCGGCAGAAATGATTTTCGCTTCTACCTTTGGCCTTTCTTTGTCCGAGACCGAATAGGAAATAATCTGTGGTTGGGGTTTTTGTCCACCCACTAACATAAAATACGAACCACCAATAACAACGATGGAAAAAATAACTATCCCAATGATTAAAATTTTTGAATTCATATTATTTCCTCTTAAATACCTCTATCACTTCTTTAACTTTTTCATCAATATTTTTATTTGACGCCATCGATTCCCTGACACAGGTTTTCAGGTGGTTTTCCAAAATTAATTCGTCAACGCGACTCAGAGCGCTTTGAACTGCCTGGGATTGCTGAATAACGTCTAAACAATATTCCTCTTTCTCAACCATATCTATCACTTTCTCTAAATGCCCTTTGGCAATTTTCATTCGATGTAATAGTTTTTTCTTGTGATCGTTCATAAGTCCTCCCCCCCAGGATACAGAAAATGAAAAAATTTGTCAAGAAGAAGAAAAAAAGAAATTAACGACCAATGATAGATTTTAATAATTTAGTAATGAGATCTCCTATTGTTCCTTTGCCTATTGGAATTGTAGAAAGTTTATATGCACCAAATGCCAAAGCACCAACCAAAACAATATCTTTGATAAGTAATCCTAAGCTTGATTTCACACCGACAAACATCACTGATTCTGCTGGAACATAATACTTATTTTTATTATCATCGGCAATAACAACCATGTCCTTATCTTCTATTTGTTCTATTTTGTAGGCTCCAAGAAGCATCTTTTTCTGTAAGGTAACAAAGTTTTCATCTCTTTTCCATCGGGAAAAACCATTTGCTCTTGAATAATGATAGCACGGTACATTATCATCCATAACAACAACATAACTATTGGCTTGATTTTTTTCTGCTCCTTCCATTTGAATATTTATCGGTAGCTTGATTTTTTCTAATCCCAGATAATTATTTAAATTATAATAGTTAATATCGGTATCCATTAATCCTAATATCATCGCCGCTGCATCAATTGGTTTTAATAAAGCAAACTGGGAAATATCGGTATAACCTTGTTTAATATGATCCCTGACCGTATCGGTAACGTCCAATACCCCGTATGGATTATTACCGCTGAAAAGATACCATCGATTTTTTGCTTGTTGTTTAATAGGGGTTTTTTCAAACCAGGCTCCGGGCTTAATTTCTATCAGGCTTTGATTTGGTCCGTTTTGAATAACGGCACCGGAGAAAATTCTGTTTTGTTCAGAATCATAGAATAATCTGACATTATCATCCGCAAGTTCAGATATTGATCTTTGATCAATATTCCATCCGTCACCGAATCTTGATTTTTCCCAATATTTCAAATCAATATCTAAATTATTGGTCGTTTTGAATTGGTGAAAAAAATCATTATTTGCTCCGTTATTTAATAACCCGTTTTCATCAATAGATTCATCTATATATCTGGTTGTTTCTCCGGGAATGACAATTTTTTGCGGAGTATCAAGATACATATCGTCGGCCGAATAACCTGCCGCCAATACCCACTTTATTTCTGATCCTTTTATAATCTTAAATTTAATCAGACGTGGCACTTCAAAAGGCAGATGAATATTTCTTTCGGCGATCCGCGTCATTAGATCTTGACGATTAGGATCATTTGATTGATTACTGATGGTATCTTTTGGGGCTAATATTGAAAAATTACCGTTTTGTCTTGCAATGCCGACTAATTGTGCAAGATCCGTCTGATCACTTTCTAATAATATTCTAAACGCGCCTATTATATCTATTGCCATATCCATATTCATTGGAATATTGGAATCATAAAACTTAGTAAAAAAATCAATCCATTTATTTTGATCGCCCGTATATCCATTGGCATTAACCGGTAGATCAAAAGTTTTATTATATTCCCGCAAAAATTTTGATCTCGACTCAGAAGTTGCATCAGTTGATAAAAATTCCGAATAAAATTTGGTATAAAAGGTTTCGTCTAAATTCTGACTTAAATATGGACTCATTACTCCAGCTAAATTGTTTATAAAATCAGGAGAGCCGGGCAGCATAATCGGTTCAAATGTCTTGGTGTTGATATTTAATTTTTCAACTACAATGCTTCCCTTAAACGCACCTTGTAAAATACCATTTAATGTTACGTTTCCTCTGGTTGCCTGATAGACTGATCCTGTCTCGCCGTTAACAACAATTTTTGACTCTCCGGAATCGATCCGGTCTACCCAGCACGGGTTATCTTCTTTTTCTTCCATAACTAATAAAAGGCTCGTTTGTAAATTCATTATTCCTCCCGATCTGCCAATCAAAACCTGAGTCATTAATTTATTATCTTTTGTTTTTGTTGTTTTTATTGTTGGTGATAATATATTAAAATTCGGGATTGATCCTCCCCGATAGTTTACTGCATTGGAAGGGGTTGAATTTGAATCAGTTATCTTTTTTAAAGCCTTTAAAGTTTTTTCAATATGTTCAGGAAGTTTGCTATTAATTGAACTTAATTTATCAATTGACCGTGTTTGTCCTTCGTAAATAATAGTTTTTATATCGTTATTTCCTTTTCTTTGTCCTTCTTTCATTCGTTGAAATGAGTTTTCCAAAGCTCTTGCTGTTCTAGGTAAAGAAATCGAGGGTAAAAATAAACCCAATAATCCTGCACCTGATAATTTCAAAAAATCTCTTCGTGATAATGCATCTTCACTTATCATACGAGGATATTATAGGTTTAAAAGAAGAAAAAATCAACCTACTTCTCCACCCCGTAGAATTTGACTCTATCACCGCGGAACATCAGATCCATTTCTCCGGTTGGGCCGTTGCGGTGTTTGGCAATGTAGAGTTTGACTAATTTTTTGTTCTGATCCAAAATATCTTCCGATTCCTGTTCAAGGTAAAGAAACATGACCACGTCCGCATCCTGTTCAATGGCACCTGATTCTCTTAGATCGGCCAGTTGAGGCTTGCGGGTACCCCGTTGTTCAACCGCCCGTGATAATTGGGAAATTGCCAGGACGGGAATTTTCAATTCACGAGCCAAGTTTTTTAAGTTTTGGGAAACAAAAGAAACTTCGTTGACTCGGGAGTCAAAACGACGGCCGGCATCAACTAGTTGAAGATAGTCAACGACGAGTAGTTTAATATCTTTTTCCATTTTCAACTTCCGCGCTTTAGTCCTCATTTCCAAAATTGAGGACCCCGGAGTATCATCAATAAATATCGGCGCCTCGGAAAGTTCACCCATCGCTTCGGTTAATCTTTTATAATCATCGTCGGACAACCGGCCGGTTTTTAACCGCCAGGCATCAATATCGGCTTGTCCGACCAATAGACGGTCGACCAGTTCCTCCTTACTCATCTCAAGCGAAAAAAATCCCACCGGAATTTTATGTTTTGTCGAAGCCTGAAGAGCGATGTTTAATGCTAAGGTAGTTTTTCCTATTCCCGGACGGGCCGCCAAAATTAATAAATTAGAATTCTGCATTCCGGCTAATTTATTATCGAGGTCAACAAATCCTGTTGTTATACCCCGTAGATGAGAACCCTTTTTCACAAATTCTTCCAACCGTTCAAAACTTTCGGCCAATACTTCCTTAAGTTGAATGAAATCCCGATGAAGATGTTCTTGGGAAAGAGAAAATATTTCCACTTCAGCGTCATCCAATAATTTTTTGACGTCGCCTTTGGTATCAAAAGATTTTTCCACCAACCGGGAAGAAAGCTCGATCAACCGTCTTTTGACAAAATGATTTTTGACGATTCTTCCGTATTGCTCAATGTAAGCTGAGGTTGGAACCGTGTTTATCAGATCAGATAGATAGTTTTTACCACCGATCTGTTTTAACGAATCGGTTTTTTTCAGTTCATCCTGGATGGTGACAACATCGATCGGCTGTTGCTTTTCAAAAAGAGTGATCATTGCCGAATAGATTAGTTGATGTTCGCGGCTGTAAAAATGTTCCGACTTCAAAAATTCGGCCACCAGACCAATGGCGCTGGAGTCAATCAGGACGGCCCCAAGGACTGATTTTTCCGCGTCCGTATCGTGAGGAGGGATTTTGAAATTTTCATTTGTAGCCATAGTTTAAATTTCGAGAACGACGACCTTCATTTCCTGCTCTATTTCTTCTTTTTTATAAACTAATTTTGGAATGGGAGTAAGATTTTCAATGCCGAATTTTTTTGTAAATTCATTGACGGCGGCCAACTGACTGAAGTTCTTCTGGTTTAACTTTGGATGGTTATAATGCATGGGAATGACTACCGAAGGTTCGACTTTTTTTACCAGCTGGACCGCTTCTTCAGAATCAATAGTGTAAAACCCGCCGACGGGAACCATGAGAATATCAACTTCACCGATTAATTCCAAAAAGCTTTCCTCAGGGATCACTCCCAGATCACCGCAGTGTAAAACCGAAATGCCTTCGGATTCAAATTTATAAAGAATGTTTTCGCCTCGTTCGCTCCCTCCAGTTTTGTCATGAAATGACTGAAAACCAAAGATCCTGACGCTCATTTTTTCAAACTCACCCGGCATGTCAATTATCAAAGGGGCGCCCATGACCAAGTTTGCTCGATCGTGATCAAGATGGTGATGAGAAACGGTCACAATATCCGCTTCGGTTTTCGGAAATTTTATTCCAACCATCTCCTGATCGTAAGGGTCGGTAACGATTTTAGCCGTCTTGGTTTTGATCAAAAAAGACGAATGACCGAGGTATTTAATTTCCATAGTGGAAAAAGGATAGCAAAATAAAAAACAAAATTCAATGACAAATCTGCTCCCTTATCTTCTCCTGTTGATCTTTTGGTAGTTTATCCATTTGCTCAACTATTTTGCCAATTGAATTATCATAGATCACGTCGGAGACAAAAGATCTCGCTTCCCCCAAGACTACTCCTCCGATTTCTTCGGCTTTTTTTATTGAGTCTTTGACCAAGTCGCTATCTTGAACTTCCTTAATTAATTTTTCTTGAGTTGGTAGTTTTATTTCCCGGGTTTTTCCCAAAATACTCGGAATGTCTTTGGATTTTTTAAAAAATACTTTGTCCAACAGGATACCGGCAGTGATCAGGGTAATCAAAAAAAATACTTTTAATAACGCCGATTGATTAGTTTTTATTTCAAGTGGTTTGATGAGCATTGGAGCGATTATACCAAACCGCTCGAACTTATTTTGTCAGAAACTTATGATGAGAT
>JBBTSP010000046.1:0-3659 GCA_038064655.1 Patescibacteria group bacterium
TTGCTAACCCCATGAGCAGCAATGCTCGCGCGAGTTCAAATCTCGCCCTCTCCGCAAAAAAATAGTACAACTAAATTAATTATATGTTTAAAAAAATTTCTCAGACTATACACTTTATCGTTAACAATAAACGTAAAATCATCTATTTGTTTTTTACTGTTTTTCTTTTGATAAGCGCATCAATTGTTGCGGTCAATAATTTACACGTTCAGAATAACAGAAGTCAAGCGCAAACACCGACTAATAGCTTAAATAATTATGACGTGATAATTGTTGGTGGCGGATCTTCAGGAATTTCTGCTGCTATTCAGGCAGCGCGTCTCGGAGCATCTGTGGCAGTATTTGAAGAAACAGATTGGATTGGTGGGCAAATGACCGCAGCAGGAGTGAGCACAATGGATGGGAACGATCAATTTCGCTCAGGAATATACAAAGAATTTACTGATAAAATAATTAATTATTATAATTCCAAAGGTAAATCTGTCGGGACGTGTTACTTTAGTAATAATAAGATATGTTTTGAACCTTCCGTCGGTCAAAAAATTTTGTATGAAATGATAGATGAAACCAGAAAAAAAATATTATCTGATGGCAAACAGCCGATACTGAACTTATTTTTACATACCAAAATTAAGAGAGTAATTTTTGAAGGACAAAAAATTAAAGGTGTGGCCACACAAACGGACTCTAATTATTTTGGCAAAATTATAATTGAAGCAACCGAGTATGGAGATATTTTAGAACTTAGTCAGGCGGCATACCGAGCGGGAAATAGCACAAGCGCTTCTCTAAATCTGTCAGCCTGTATGCAGGATATTACCTATAATGCCATTATTAAGAGGTATCCAACTGGAATTCCACCAGACTTAATTATGAATAATCCGCCGCCGGGATACAATGAAGAAGTCAAACAGTTGTTTGCCAAAAAAATAACTCTTGATGGATCTGTTGACTATCATGGAGTATATCCCGTGAACTGGAATGTCCACAATGCCTATCGGGGTTTACCTAATTCTCAAGATTCGCAAAACTACAATGCTGGCGATCCACAAAAATATTACTTGATTTCCAAAACCGGCGTCAACTGGGCTAATGACTTTCCTTTTACCGTGGCTGATTTAGATCAAAACAGGAAAAAACAGATATTTTGTGAGGCAAAACTGCGTACCTTGCAATTTCTCTATTATGTACAACACGATTTGGGTCAGACGAATTGGTCAATTGCTAACGACGAAGGATACGATACGCCATATAACCGGGAAGAAAATTCCTGCCCCAATATTCCAGAAGAATTTAAAGCAATAGAAAAGCACTTCCCCCAAATTCCTTATGTACGAGAAGCCAGAAGAGGAGTAGGGCTGGCTACTTTGACGGCAAAACAAATTTATCGTGAAGGGACGCCGCCGCGCGCTAAAGAGAAGATACCATCGTCAGTGGCAGTGGGAGATTACGCGGTCGACCTGCATAATTGTAAAAGTAATGAAACATTAGAAGCAGAATATGAATCGGTCGCCGATGTACCGGCCGGTTTTCGCGGCGGACCGTTTCAAATTCCTTTTGAAGCCTTATTACATAAGGATGTTGACAATCTCATTTTAGCAGAAAAAAATATTTCTGATAGTCGTTTAGCTAACGGGGCAACCAGATTACAGCCAATCACGATGTTGATCGGTCAAGCAGCAGGAACAATAGCTGCTTTAAGCAGTCGCAATAATCTTCTACCAAAAAATCTTTCTCTTGATATAATTCAAGATTCACTTCTTGAGGCTGGCTCATATCTTTATGGTTTTACTGATGTGACTGTAGATAGTCCTTATTTTAGGGCAATTCAAAAGGTAACAATTAAAGGATATATGAGTGGTTATGGCAATTCGTATAATTTTGGTCCGGAAGATAACCTTGATAGGGCACAAATATCTGTGGTTTTAAGTAAATTTAAAAATTTACCAATATATGAACCACAGATACCAACTTTTACAGATGTTTCCCAAAATACCTGGTATTATAAATGGGTTGAAACTCTAAATAAAGGAGGTTTAACTGCAGGATGTAATATCGATCCTAAATTATACTGTCCTTTGGATTGGGTGTCTCGCGACCAACTGGCTACTTTTTTGGTAAAAGCAGTTGGAGAAACACCTTATACAGGAACCCAACAAAGTTTTACTGACGTTTCACCACTTCAGTGGTTTTATAAATGGATCGAAAAGGCTGTAAAATTAAAATTTATTTCAGGTTTTGAAGATGGAACTTTTCGACCGGAATTATCGGTTAAACGTGATTTTGTAGCTGAAGCCTTGATGAAAATTAACATGTATTTATCATCACCAACACCTACAACTACGCCGACACCTATATCAATCGAAGTGAAAAAACCTATACCAACAAAATTTATTCGTCTGACATTACCATCTTCCAGACCGACAAAAATGACTTTACCAACGCCTATTAAAATTCGTAAATCAAGAATAAGTTTTTGATAAAAGTAATATTTAAAATTCTTTGTAAGGAATTAGTATTTTTTCTTTTTCTCAAGCATATTCCAGAAATACCAGAAGATCTGTTTTTGCATTTGTTATTTTTTAACGTACGACCAAACAAGACTAAAATCGTTTGGTTGCAAGACGATCATTTTACAGCGCTGATAATAACTATATCCGTTTTGTAATTTTTTGGAGAATCCTTTTTGACCGCCGTCTTTTTCATTAAAAGAGAAAGTTTTTTATCTTTTAGTAAAATATGTTCGGTAGAAATGAATTTTTTTTCTTGAAAGTTGAATCGATTTTGAAATAAACCCAGGCCAAGGCTAGTTGTTCCCAAAGCTGATAATCCTGCAATTTTAAGTTTTGGATTGATTTTTTTTAAATTTCCAATAAGCTTGTTTAAGTCACTAAGAATTCTGATGTAATAATCTTCGGTAAGTAGGAGTTTTTCTACATGGTAGTTGTGCAATGCTATCTCATTGTCTTTTTGAATATCAAAAATGTTCTTTGAACCCAAATCGGATTCAGACAGTTTTCCGCTTATAATTTTTTCCCAACTTGAGCGTTTTAAAGGAATGAAAGCGCAAACTCCAACAGTCCTTCCACCCAACTCATAGACCATGCCGAACTCAGGATTGTTTTGATACCAAGTTTTCATAGCGTCTGGAGTAACAGAATCTGCCGTAGGATAAACACGGTTATCAAAGCTGAGTATTCGTTTATAATCACTTTTATTAATTGGACGAAGATTTACTCGTGCCCACTGTTTTTTTTCGGGGACGATCATCGGCTCGTATCCGGGACCGGTTAAAGGTGTTCGGACAATACGAAAATCAATTTTCACAACATTTTTTGGAGAACCTCTTAGAAAACTTTCTATATTTTTGGCAAAACTTTCTTGTTTAGTTGCCGTGGCTTCTTTGGTGGTAAATCCGATGGGAAGGTGGATGATACAATTGCTAAATTTTTTGAGAATGTTCAATTGCTTTGGTTCAACTTCATCAGAATGGTCAAAGATAAATGTCATGTCGTTTTTGTCGAGTCTCTTGACGAGTGCGTCAAAGTTTATGAGTTCCATCGGACTCGGGTTGATGAGAATAGCACCTTTTTTTATAAGGTTTATTCTCTCGCTATCTAAAAAATCTCTCGTCTCCGGCGCGAAGGAAATATTAAGAG
>JBBTSP010000046.1:3669-29895 GCA_038064655.1 Patescibacteria group bacterium
ATTGTTCACGTCCATGTATTCAATGCCAAGAATTTTTTCTTCTGACTCTCTTCTGTTCCTTGACCAATATCTGACGTTTGCGCCAAAAGCTTTAGCAATCTCAGCGGTGCGACGTCCGATATTACCGAGGCCAATTACACCAAAATTTTTACCTTTTATTTCCACTCCGCCAAATGTTGATCCAGAATAATCTCCACGTCTTGCCTCATTTTTTTCGCGCTCGATCTCTCGAATCTGATCGAAAATCCAGCCAAAGGTAATTTCGACGACACCCTCGGTTGCGTAATCTCTAACGTTGGTGACAACGATTTTTTTAGAATTACAATATGCAAGATCAATTCCTCCTGTTCCGGTTCCAAGCATTCCGATGTATTTTAGTTTGGGCGCCAGATCAATAAATGCTTTATTAATCTTATCACCAACTGGTTTTAAAAGAAGGACATCAGCGTTTTTGAGCTCGGTTTGTAAGTTAGAACTATCCTTTGAGATTAAGATTTTGTTTGTGGTAAGACGGTCAATTCGGTGCCAATATTGTGTCCAAAGCTCAGGTCCTCGATAGTTAAGAAAGATCATTTTTTTGAAGACGTTATTTATTTTCATTTTATGTAACCTGACAATCTAATTATATATCAGTAATGGAGCAAACACAATATTTAAAATTTATCTAATTAACTCACAATCAGCAATCGTAAATCAAATAATGATAAAATAATCTTTATGAAACAAAATTATTCTTCAAGTCAATCTATTCTTACAGAAATCAAGAAAGCTCGTAATATCTTAATCAACATCCATCGTAATCCCGATCTGGATTCGGTTGGGTCGGCGACGGCGATGTATCAGGCTTTAATTAAGATGGGAAAAAAAGTGACCCTAGTTTGTCCTCATAAAATTCCTGAAAATTTTAAATTCCTAAAAGGGGCTGATAAGGTTAAAACAATTGATTTTAAAGATTTAAGTGGGGATTTGTTTTTGATTTTAGATTCGGGTTCTTATGACATTGTAACGGGAAGCAAAGAAATTAAATTACCGGAGATAAAAAAAATTATTATTGATCATCACTTGACAAATAATTGGAAAGATTATCAGTTGCGCCTGTTAGATACAAAAGCATCGGCGACGGCCGAAATTGTTTATCATTTATTGACAGATTGGGGTAGTAATTTTGATAAAAATATTTCCACAGCTCTTCTTTCGGGAATTGCCGGGGACACTGTCTTTTTTAAGTACCCAAAGAATCCGGTCGTGATGTTTTCACTCGTTTCAGAATTGATGAAAAAAGGTGCGAACTATAATCTGTTGATAAAAAATTTCAACGACTCTTTAAGTTTTGAATTTGTAAAACTACTGGGAGAATTTTTGAATAATGTGATAATAGAAAATTTGCCAAACGGTAAATTTGTCTGGTCGGCGGTACCGTTTGCAGTGTTTGAAAAATACGGCCGGCCGAGGGGAGCCAGGGAAACGGCGGCGGACAGTTTTTTCAGAAGTATAAAAGGCGTTGATTTTGGAGTGGCTTTGCTTGAGGAAAAGAAAAGAAAGATCAGTATGAGTTTCCGGTCAAAAGAAAATTTTGATGTCTCAAAGATTGCCGAGCAGTTTGGCGGCGGCGGTCATAGATGTGCGGCCGGCGCAACCGTTTATGGTGATGTTGATCAAATAATTAAGAAAATCAAAAAAGTTGTTTTATGATCTTTTCCACTTCCCGGTCATTGATTTCGTGATGGGGTCCGCGATGTGAAAGTAAGGCTCCTGAAAAAGTCTTCGGGATATGCATCAGCTCATGAATTAAAGTTTTAATTTTTTCCCGTTCGGGCAGTTTATCAAATCTTTGAGAAATTACTTCAATGATATAGTTTGGTTTGAGTCCGGCTACCTCATGAAAAAGACGGGACATCCCCCAGATCCGCGCATAGGCACGTGTTTTGGCGTCAAAACTGCGGATGCAGTGGATTTGATTGGGTTTAATGTGGATGAAATTTAATTCTTTAATCAAAACTCTTATTTGTCTTTTAATTTCCGGAGCAAGTTTGTATTTCATGGAGATTATATGATAACATTTCTATAATGAAAAAGATTTTGCTTTTTATTACTGCCTTTTTATTCTTTGTTTTTCCGGTTTTTTCTCAATTTGACGACATTCAACCGGACCAAGTGAGGGTAGATCAGTTTGTTGATAACGAAACCACGAATTATACCGAGATAACAGGGGAACATATAGAATCATTCGATTCGAATATTATCATTAACAAAGACGGGACAATTGATGTTAAAGAAACAATCGTTTATGACTTTGATAATCTGCAAAAACACGGGATCTATAGGGAAATTCCTTTCATAAAAACTAATCAGGATGGAAAAAAGTATCGACTGGAAATAAATAATATTTCTGTTGTTGACGAAAATGGTAGTAATTATCAATATCAAATATTGAAGGAAAACAACAATATCAGACTAAAAATCGGCGACCCAAATCGAACGATTACCGGAGAACATAGTTATTTAATTAGTTATAAAGTTTCTGGTGCTTTAACTTATTTTTCCGACCATGACGAGCTTTACTGGAATGTGACAGGAAACGAATGGACCGTGCCAATCGCTAACACAACCGCGTCGGTTGTATGGCCTCAGGAGATAAAAAAAGAAGATATTAAAAGCATTTGTTATACCGGGGTATTTGGTTCAAAGGAAAGTTTTTGCCAGGTGGTGTTACCATCTTTGAACGATCGAGCAAAGATGGTAATTACGAGTAATGGGAGTTTAGGAAACGGGGAAGGGCTGACAATCGTTGTTAGTTTTCCGAAAAATATTGTGGCGGTGTTGGAGCCGAAAGAATTTGTCAGTTTTTGGGGCACTTTTGCCGGCAAATTGGTGATGGGACTAATAGGACTAATTGGACTAATTTGGTATGTTTTTTTGCCTTTTTATATTGTTTATCGTTGGATAAAATATGGCAGAGATCCTTCGACTCACTCGCGAGAGGTATCCGCTTGGTTTGATCCACCAAAAACTCAAGACGGGAAAAGATTTTTAACATCAGGAGAGGTCGGAACATTGGGGGACGAAACTGTTGATATGAAAGATATTTCGGCGACGATTGTTGATCTGGCCCGACGGGGATATTTGATAATTGACGAAAAGAAAAAAGGCGACTTCTACTTTCTCAAAGGACAGAAATTTAACAACAAAGGAGCGCTTTTATTGTTTGAAAAAAAACTTTTGGATGGAATATTTAATACAGATGATGACATTGTTAAATTAAAAGGCAAAGACTTATCTGAGGCGGTCAGTGAAGTAAAAAATTCTCTTTATGAACAGGTGGTTACGGATAAATTATTTGATAAAAATCCAGAAAAGACACGGACGGGATACTATGTTTTAGCGGGAGTAGCCGTTTTTACCGGTAATTTTTTCCTGGCAATTGTAGCATTCTTATTTGGACGGATAATGCCGAGAAAAACCGTCTTTGGGATTGAAGCAAAAAACATCGCTTTTTCTTTAAAAAACTTTTTGAGTAGTCAAAAAAGACAGTTGGAATTTCAGGCTGATAAGCAATTAATGTTTGAAAGATTGTTGCCGTTTGCGGTTGCTTTTGGAGTAGAAAAAATCTGGGCAAAAAGATTTGAAACCCTAAATATTACCCAGCCCTCTTGGTATCATAGTTATTCATCAACTCATTTTAATAGTTATCTATTAGTCAACGGCCTAAATTCTTCAATGAAAAGTTTTGCAACTGCGGCAACGCCGACGAGAAGTTCGTCAGGCTTTTCTTCAGGGTTTAGCGGAGGTTTTTCTGGGGGTGGTGGCGGAGGTGGAGGTGGAGGAAGCTGGTGAAAATGTGATAAAATATATCAAAGCTCCTGTAGTTTAACGGATAGAATAGAGGTTTGCGGAACCTCTGATAGCAGTTCAATTCTGCTCGGGAGCACCAAGGGGGTGTAGTTCAATGGTAGAATAGAAGTCTCCAAAACTTTTGATGAGGGTTCGATTCCTTCCACCCCTGCATGAAAATTTATTTCCTCGGCACCAATGGTTGGTATTCTAGCCCGACGGGCGATACTCCTTGTATCCTGATTGACAGTCGGAATCACTATGTCATCTTTGACGCCGGCAATGCCATCTATAAAATTGATAAATATATAAAAGAGGACAAACCAATTTTTCTGTTTTTAAGCCATTTTCATATTGATCATATCTCGGGGCTTCATATGTTAATGAAGTTTAAATTTAAGCAGAGGATTGATATTTATTTTGCTCAGGGAAGAAGAAAAGATTTTGATTTGTTTGTTAATCCTCCTTACACAATAGGAATTACTAAAAACAAAAAAAATATATTTACACTTAAGACCAAAATCAGACTTCACGAGCTTGGAAGTGGAGAGAATAATATTGGTTTTCCGGTCAGAATGGAAAAACTTTATCATTCATCTGAGAATCATGGGTTTAGAATTAATCTTGAAGGAAAATTAATTGCTTATTCTGGTGATACAAAAATAGTTCCCAACGGTTTATTGCTTGCCAAAAACGCCGATCTGCTTATTCATGAATGTACTAATATTATTTCGCCTGACTCAGATATCTGGGGGCATACAGATCCTGTCCAGACTGCCCAGTTTGCCCGTGACGCTGGTGTCAAAAAACTTGTTTTAACTCACTTTGGCGCCCACCTTTATGAGACTTTGGAAATGCGTAAGGAAGCAGAAATTAAAGCGAAAAAAATTTTCCCAAATACAATTGCGGCGATGGATGATTTAGAATTTGAGATTTAAATTACTTCGATGGAAAGTCGGGGATGGTGGGAGAATCAGCTGGAGGAATGGTTGAATCGGTTGAATCAGTTAAATCGGTAGTCGGTGGGGGAGGAGGAGTTGTTTCTGCGGGTGGAATAATTACTTCAGTTGGGCTGGTTTTTTCTTCTAATTTATCTAAAACAGAATTCAGTTTAGGATCTGTTGAATCAGCCGAGTCGGTTGAAACAGTTGAATCGGTTAAATCAGTTTTCGGTTTAATTAGTGTATCGTTAACGGCGGCTGACGATTGGACACCAGTATCCGAGGTTGTTGATGCAGCAACCAATCCGAACGTCGTATCAAACTCTTCTTTTGTAAATCCTTTTAACACCGCAATTGAACCATCATCTTTCTCAACCCGGGTGATCGGTGTGCCGGCAAAATTGTTTGATATTGCCAGCATTTCAGTTAAAAATTCCTTATTTGTTTCTAAATCTTTTTCTTCAAAGGCAAGTTTATTGGTATTTAAATATTCTTTTTCCTGTTTGGAAAACGCGCAATCCTTAATTGTATAAACGGTAATTTTCATATCCAATTTTCATTATGAAAGAAATAAAATCATTTGTCAAACGCTTTTAATTCCTTAAGCTTCCACATAAAAAGAGCGGCTTTGTTTCTCGCATTGGAGTCAATGACAAAACGGAGAGCTTCTTCAAGAATGGCCCGGGGGATGGTCTTAGCCAACTTCATATAAAGGCTTTTCCGTCTTTCGTCGCCAAGTTTCTTGCTCAGATGAATGGCAAACGTCTGGAATTCCCGTGAGACGTATTTATCTTCGAGCGGGTTGAATTTTTTTAAGATATCTTTGACGGATTGCATAGTTTATTGTATAGTCTAATATATTCTTTGGCACTTTTATCCCAAGAAAAATCCTTAGTCATTGCGTTTACAATCATATTCTTATAATCGTTTTTATGATTTTTCCAGATATTAACAGCTCTTTTTAAAGCTTTTTCTAACTCAAAAGAACTGTATTTTTTAAATAAAAATCCGTCTTTACCGTCAATTATAGAGTCCTTTAAACCTCCTGTAGCACGGGCGATCGGGATAGTGCCGTAGCGCATAGCAATCATTTGTATAAGACCGCATGGTTCATATTTTGAAGGAACCAGGAGAAAATCACATCCGGCATAAATTTGCGACGCCAGTCTACTATCGAAGACAGAAATATAGGAAACGTTTTTTTTATAAAAGCTGGCGAGCCAATTAAATCTTTCCACCCATTCGACTTCTCCTTGTCCAAGGATTACAAACTGAAATTTTTTCAGATTAATCCGACAGATCATTTTGTGAATTAAATCAATTCCTTTTTGTTTTGAGTCAAACCGGCCTATAAATCCAATAAGAGGAATTTCTTCCGATACGGCTAAACCTAATTTTTCCTGAAGGAATTTTTTATTCATTTTTTTCCCTTCAAGAGGAGAGTATATTTTATAAGAATAATCTTCCTTTGCCTCGGTACCATTGTAATGGTAAATAATATTTTTATCTTTTAAAGGACAGCGGGAATCATAATCTATCCCGTTTAAAATACCCGATATTTTTTGTTTTTCATTCCTTATGATTTCATCAAGTCCGGCGCCATATTCTTCAGTCAGTATTTCCTTAGCATAAGTAGGAGAAACGGTATTAACCAAATCAGCGTGGATAATCCCTTCTAATAAACGGTTGATCTGTCTTTTTTTTATTTCCCATCTTATTACGCGGCATTTTCTTGGATCGATACCCATTTTTATTATAGAGCCAGGTGACATTTTTCCTTGATGGGTGAGATTATGAATAGTCAAAAGAGTTTTATAAGGAAGGTTCTTGTGTTTTATCAAAAAAGGAATAAGCCCTTGATGATTATCATTACAATGGATTATTTCGGGCTGCCAAGAAAGATAATTTTTTTCCAAAATATCTATAATCGCCAGGTTAAAAAAGGGAAAGATATCTTTATTGGGCATATCCAAATATTTTTTGTTTTTTATAATATAAACAGGAAGATTGGAATCTAAAAAGCGGATTTGATAAAGAGTGATTTTTTCCTTTTTTTTATCGTAAGTTATAGAAAAAGTTTTGATTTCTTTTCTTCTTAACCGATGAAGCTTTAGAGCTTTGTAATAAGGTAAAACTATCCTAATATCAACACCTTGAGAGTAAAGAGTTTTAGGAAGGGAGCGGGCAACGTCTCCAAGTCCTCCGACCTGAAAAAAGGGCACTAATTCCCAGACGACAAATAGTACTCGCATGACTCATTATATCAATTAAACTAGCTTTTTTTCTATCAAAGGAATAAATTTTTCCTTAAGAATAGTTTTCAAATCATATTGAGTGCGACTACGGTAGTTTAATTTTACTCTTAGACTTTTTTCGATAAAATTTTTTACCAGTTCGGCGGCTTTTTCGGCACTGGCGGTTTTGTAATCTAGATATTTGACAAATTCGCCGCCAACTTCGCGGAAGACCTTGAGATCAGAGACTAAAATAGCAGTTTTTGTTAGTGCCGCCTCCAATAGAGGAAGGCCGAAGTTTTCGCTTTGTGATAAGAAAAAGACCATATCAGCGATCTGATAAAGATCATGGATTTCTGATCTCATCAGCGCTCGGTTGAGAAAATCATTGAAAAATATCACATTATCTTTTAGATCAAGGTCTTCAATCTTTTTTTTCAAGCGATCATAGTATTCGACGGTAGAACGGTGCATTGAGGGTTTACCGGTGATTATGTAACCTATCAAAGGATAGGTTTTTTTAAGTTCGTGGATAATATCAATGCAGTAATCGATATTTTTTCGCTCCAGAATATTGACCGGAGAAAGAATCAGAGGAAACTTTTTAATTAAATTATATTTTTCAATAATCTCCCAGATAAGATCGTCGATTTCCAAAAAATGCCTGATATCAATACCATTGGGAATAACGACGGTTTCGCCGTCATGAAGCCCCATAAGCTTTATAAAGGGTTCTCTGAAGCTTTCTGAAATAAGGATGTAGGTGAGGTTTTTTATCGGCGTTGTTAATAGTTCTTTTTCTATTTTTGAGTGAACAATTGCATCGAGGTCTTTAATTTTGAATTCATTAATATAAGAATGGTCGTGGATCCAGCCAAAATACTTTTTTTTGGGATATTTTTTGACAAAGTTTTTAAAGGCATAGACAAAAGGAAGATTTCTGACAATGGTAATCATATTATGGACAATGACAACGTCAATTTTCTCGAGCGCTTTTTCCAATCTTTGATCAATAGTGCTAGCCAGTTTATAAAATTCGTCGTCGATTATACCTTTATCCAAAATTTTTTCTTGCAAAAACGGATTAAAACTCAAAACCGACTGGAGCTCGGGGATGACAATTAACTTTATCCTTGGATCAGTTTGCTCGCCAGATCCAGTCAAAATAGTTAAATCATAGTTGAGATTGACGAGAATATGGGCGTGTTCCTGAATCATACTTTCAACGCCGCCTATGTTGGGCGGATAAGCAAAGTGCAACAAAGCAATTTTTTTCATAGGGGACTCTCCTTATAAGGTCAGTCCTTAAAAGGACTGACCCTAATAATCTCTAAATAGGTTTTTTCGTAATTATCGACCATGGTTTCTGTTGAAAAGTTGGCGACGACATGGTCACGGCAGTCCTGGGGCTTAATTTGGTTGATTTTTGAAAGGGCGGTTTTCAGTCCTTCAATCCCGCTTTCAGGCGGAACGACAAAACCGGTTTTTCCGTCAATAATTAATTCTGATACGGCGCCGCGGTCAAATCCAATTACCGCTGTTCCACAGCTCATCGCTTCGGCCATCACCAGGCCAAATGGCTCATACCAATTGATCGGCATTAAAAAAACTTTTGCGTTTTGCATAAGTTTAGCAACTTCAGGCTTTGTTAAAACTAATTCAGAAGACTGAGGGCCGACCCATTTTATCTTATCACTAAGATGTGGCTTAACATCTTGATTATAAAATTCCATATCTTCAATATTTCCAGACATCAAAAGTCGTGAATTAGTTTCTTCAGCCAATTTGATTGCCCATTTAATTCCTTTTGGATCCATAAACTTTCCGTCAGGATTTTTTGCTTTTGATAATCGACCTAACCACAATAAATAGTCGTCTTTTTTTTCTTGATATGAATAAATATTGGTGTCAATGCCATTGTAAATAACTTTATAAATATTTGCCTTTTTGAAAAGTTTTTTATGGGCTTCGGAAATAGAAATGTGATAACATTCTGGAAACAAACTTAGAGCTTCGTCATATTCCGGAAAAGCCTGGGCGTGAATGGTCGAAACAATCGGAGTTTTAATATTTTTAGCAACTAAAAGATTGATAAATTCCGGATAGGTGTGGTTATGAATTATATCAAATTGATTTCCAATCTCTTCAATTTTTTTAGCCAGTTTAACCAAATAAGCCGTCTCAGCGTAAAAAGGATTTTCAAAGGTGGGCATATCGACAAAACTTTTTTCAATAACTGGAATTATTTTGACGCCGGGAATATTGCTGTCTGCGGTACCAAGAAGACTTACCTGGTGACCTTTTTTTACCAATCCGCTGGCAATTTCATAAATAACTCTGGGCCTGGCAGCTGGTATATCTGGGGTTACTTTTCTTTTCAAAAGGGAAACAACAAGAACTTTCATAAATTTATTCTATATTATTTTTTGTTGTTTGTGGGAGGTTTTTGCAAGCATTTGTCATAAAGATTATAAAATTTAGTGGCGATTTTATCCCAGCTGAATTTTTCCGTGACGGTTTTATAAGCCCGCTCACCCATTTTTTTCGCCAGTTTTTCATCCTGGAGCAGGAGATTAACTTTTTCAACAATCAGTTTAGGTGACCGGGGTCTGACGAGAAAGCCGTTATATCCGTCTTTAACAAGAGTGGTAACCCCGCCTTTGCGGGAAACGACCACGGGAGTTCTATTGACCATCGCCTCCAAAATAACTAAACCTAACGGTTCGTTCCAAACTGAAGGCGCGACGTAAACGTCAGCTCTCAAATAGAAATCATTGATCGTATCAAGTTTTGATGAGAAATATCCAACCATATGAACATTAGTCAGTTTATATTTTATGATTAAACTTTCCAGATATTTTCGCTCAGGTCCATCTCCAGCAATGATAACTTCGGCTTTTATTTGTCTGGCCGCTTTAATAAGGTATTCTACTCCTTTATGTTCGGTCAGCCTTCCGGTAAAGAGAACCATTTTTTCATGTTGAAATTTATATTTTTTATCAATCCAGGAGACGTCGCGATTGAAATCAATATTATTGCTGATGCCAGCCGGGATAGTTTTTGTTTTTTTTGAAAGATCATGACCAAACATATCTAGATACCATTCTCTTGTAAAGTTACTGTTGGCAGTAATATATTTTGATCTAACAGATGCATCGCGAACTTGAGTTTTCCAACGATTATCCTCTTTAAAATAGTAAAGATCACTGCCGTGAGTGGTAATGAGATAGGGGATTCTGTAAAGATTAGCTAATTGCCTGGCGATTGGAGGTAAAAAAGCAGTATGAAAACAATGGATAACATTTGGACGAAATCTTTGAATCGCCTTAGCACTGCGAAGTAAATAATAGTTATAAGTGAGAATCATTTCTTCCGGAGTAAATTTTGAATATTTTTTAGCAACTGGAAGTTCCGGGTTACCAACGAAAACTCCGGGAATTGGAGGTTTTAGTCGAAAAACTTTAGCTTGTTTTAAAACTCTTGAATCTGGAGCAACGATAGCTGCTTGATAATCATTGGGATATTTTTCTTTTAAACTGGCGACGAGTCTTCTGAGCCAATTGCCTGAGCCATTGCCCCAAAGAGGAAACATGTAGAGATATAAAACTTTCATATTCTCGTCAATTATAGCATTTTAAAGTTTAATTTTAGTTGAGCAAAAATTTTGGGAAAGATTTCCGTTTCCAAAAGTTTTTTTTCTTCGGGTAGAAAGTTTTGTAAAGAATATGTTTCTCCGTCAATCCATTTTTGTTTGCTATCTATACTACGATCGTGGGATAGATATTTTGATTGGCGATTGTCAACGCCGATTCTGACTCGCCAGAAGTCCTTGGTCTTAAGATGTTGTTCAATTGATTCAAGGCCGTTGTGGAGGAGGGGACCGACACCGAATTGGATGTGGAATTTGTCCAAGGGAATATCAAGATCGTCGTGAGCAATTACTAAGTTAGTAGGTTGTAGCGAGTAGTTAGTAGTTAGTTTTTTGACAAAAACTCCCGATTGATTCATATAACAGTTAGTCTTAATAATTTTGACTTTTGTCCGCCAGTCGGCGGATTGACTTTTGACTTTTGAATCTTGAATTTCTATTAGATAATCAACAAACATGTGGCCGACGTTGTGCCGATTGTCAATGTACTTCTTTCCAGGATTACCAAGGCCGACTATTAGGATCATAGAGAAATTATAATGTATTTTTGATATATTGATAATTAATTTATGTCAAACTACATTTCTGACTTTACAAAAACCCACTGGATGGTCTCAAATCCCGTCCGCATTGCCCGTACCGGCATGGACGGTAAGCCATTCCGTTGTCCGTTTTGTCCCGGCAACGAGGCAGATACACCTCCAGAAATTTATCGAGTCGGGGACGGAGAAGCGAATAAAACAGGATGGAAAGTTCGCGTAGTCCCAAACAAATTCAATATCACCGAGATTCATGAAGTGATCATTCATTCACAAGACCATAATAAAAATGTTGAAGAACTTTCACTGCCGCAAATTGAGGATATTATCAAAACTTATATTAATCGATTTAATTTTTTGAAGGATAAAGGCAAGGTTTTTATTTTTTCTAACCAAAGTTTAATCAGCGGGGCTTCATTGGTACACTCTCATTCGCAGATTTCTGTCGTACTCAATGACATTCCAACGGAAACTTTACCCGTTCAACCAATAGTCAATATAGTTGAACAGTCAGGGGAATTTGTCAGTTATTGTCCCGAATATTCAGAGTGGGCTTATGAAGTATGGATAAGAACTTATAACTCGAAACTTGTAACTTGTAACTTTGAAAACCTAAGCGAAAATCAAATAAAAGACCTTGCAAAAATACTTCAATCAACGATTTTGAAACTTAAAAAAATTCATGATGAAAATTCGCATTATTCTAAAAAACCGTTCGGATATAATTTTTATATTTCAATCCCGCAATCTTGTCCTGAGTCCTTCGACTTCGCTCAGGATAAACTCGTCAAAGGATGGTATTTGAGAATCATTCCCCGCTTCATGGAGCGGGCAGGATTTGAACTATCAACCGGTATTATGGTTAATTCAGTGGAGGCGAAAAGAGCGAGTGAAGAATTAAGAAACATGAAACAGGGAACATAAAACTAGAATATAAAACGTTTAACAAGAAATATGGAACAGAAACCACAATACAAAAATCTATTATTTGAAAAGGCGGATCCAATTGCAAAAGAGATATTTAAGCTTACATTAAATTTTGATCATAAATTACAGTTTTCGATTGGAGATCAGTTACGAAGATCGAGTCTTTCAGTCGTTTTAAATATAGTTGAAGGTGGAGCAAGGAAATCACCAAAAGAAAAGAAACAATTTCTTAATATTACTTTTGGTTCTCTTAAAGAAACAAAATATTTAATATATTTTTGTCATGATTTAAAGCTTATAGACAATAAAATCTTTGAAGATTTAATGTTGAAAATTAACGAACTAGCCAAAATCATTTACGTTTTGGTTTATCGAAAATAAAGTTTCATGTTCCATGTTTTTTGTTTTATAGCGAATGCTATTGATTTTATGTTTTTATTATTGATATAGTGATAAGTATGGATCAGAATTTATCTGCGGAGGAAAAGAAAAAGATTTACGAAGATTTATTTGATATTACTTTTGAGCAATTAAAGAGTAAAAAAATTTCATTAAATGAAGGACAAAAAATAGCAGGTTTTGTTTTAGATAATATGGAGGGAATAATACGGAAAAAAGAGTATATAGTCTTTTTAGAAAAGTTAGCAAAAAATTGGGCAATTTATAATCCGTATTATCTTAAAAATAAATCAGAAAAAACAAAACTTGAAGATGAGAAAAAAATCAGCGAATTAACTTCTAAATTAAAACAATTAATTAACTAAAATGACTGAAGCACCACCACCAGCATCAGCAGAGATAAAAACGACCCAATTTACTGCAATTCAAGCTTTAGAATTTGGTCGAGCCCAAGATGCCGCATCTACCGATGCTAGTGAGGCTTTCTTGGGTAAACTCCAAGGTCTTCGTGAAGCGGATAAAGGGAAAGAAGCCTTTGCTGATTTAAGAATAGGGGATAAAGAAGCCTCTCGAATATCTGCTTCAGATGTAAACAAACTACAAGAAATAGGGAAAACAGGAGATGAAGATGATCAGGCAATGAAAGAAAACAGACAAAGAGCAGAAACCTTAAAAAAACAACTTCAAGCAGTTGATATTTATTGTGAATTAACAACAAGAGCACAGGCAGAAAATAGAAAACCTGGAGATATATTAACAGAGATGAAAAGAATCGAAACCTGGCAACAAATAGAAAAGACAGCGTTAGAATTACTTCGGGATCAACCAGTTGTAAGAACAATGAGTAAGAATGCAGGAGAGAGAGAAAAAATTGTCAAAGAAATGATAGCAAAAGATCCTAAGTTTAGAGCAGCCTTTGCTGAAGCAGTAAAAGGGGCACTTAGCCGAATTGACATGTTACAAAAAGTGACAGAGCCAACGGAGATAAAGGCTAAAACAGATAAACGAGACGAATTAAAAGAAAATACGTCAAGGAGATTTACATTATTAAAACAAAGCACAGGATTAGAAGATCAAGATTTGCAAGATTTAATATTGCAGGGACACTCCGAAGATGTAACATTAGACGATATATTTAGACGAGCCTTGCTCAAAGAAGGTGTTGCTGAAGTTGAAATAACGGTAATCGAAAAACATATCAAAACAGAAGCTGATATAGTCAAGCTTGATAAAGCCATAGACACTTTAGGTGATGAGATTGGAGGTTTAACAGATAATTTAAGAGCAGAAAGAGCAAAACCACCAAGAGGAGGAAAAGAAGCCCAGTCTAATTTTGATGAGAGAATACGTGGATTAGAAGTCGAAAAAAGTCAAAAAGAAAATGATCTAAAAAACAAACAAAAAGAAAAGAATCGTCTACAAGGGGTATTAGATAGTTTACTTCCAGAGATGAAAAATAAGATTGCCATTTATAAATCGTTGGAGAAGAAAATAGGAGTAAAAAATGAAGCAGGTGAAAGGAAGAAGACTGCGGTAGGTGACGATGTAGGAAAACTATTAACAGAGTATCCGGAATTAAAGAGGTTAATTAAAGAAGTTAAAGATTTAGCTTCACAAAATGAAGATTATCAAAGACAATTAACGCAGAGAGGTTTATTGGAATCTGATATTTTACGTCAGCTGGAAGTTTCATTTAACGATAGTATAGTTGATTTGATTGATAAACGTTTTGATGAAATGACTGAGCTCGATAAAAAAAGACTTGTTAAAGAACAAGATGAAGGGTTAAAAAAATTTGACGAATGGTTGGAAAAAAGATATGTTGAATTCGATACTAATAAAAGAAGAGAAATTCATCATAGAGTGACAACAGGAGAAGATATGAGATTAGTTGCCTGGTATGGCAACGATGGCGTAAAAAGGATTGCTGCTAAACATTTAGGCTATAGTACAGATCCGAGCACTTGGACTGATGAACAAAAAATCAATATTGACAAGATTTTCGACAAAAAAGGACAAGATATTAAGAAAAAATTATTTACGAGTTATTTTAAAGAAAGAACTTTCCTTGATAAATCATTTAGATTAAGAAAACCGTTTAGTAAAGAGTTTTTATTTGATGGCGGAGTCGGTGACTTAACCTTAACAGAAGCAGAATGGGGTAGGTTAGGCGAGCATTTTGGTTCAGAAATTGAAGCCGGGTTAAGTTCTTCAAAGGAAGCTCAAACGTTTCTTAAAGGCTTAAAAGAAAAAGGAATAAATCCTAATTGGAATTTAAAATGGTTGTTATGGATTTTGGTTATTTTAGGAATTATTGGAGGAGTTGGTTTCCTTGCTACTAAAGGAGGATAATATTCCCACCTCTTCATCTGTAAAAATTGAGAAAACTACCCATGAACCAGCCCCGACTCAGTCGGGACGGTTCAGGTCTTCGCAAAAATCTCACTAATAAATAAAAATTACTCTTGACACCCCATACAAAAACATTATAATTATATTTATATGAATAGAACTGTTTTGCAAGTACCAATGACGATTGACTTAAAAGAACAAGCAGAGTTAGTCTCTTTTGACTACGGTTTTTCCTCACTTCAGGAGGTGGTTCGTTTTATGCTCAACAAATTAGCCAGGCGCGAGCTCTCTATCACCGTTTCTGAAGTAGAAGAGATTAAAAGTCTTTCTCAAGCTTCACAAAAACGTTACAAACAAGCATTAACTGACATTAAAAATAAAAAGAATATTTATAAGCCAAAGAACTCAAGTGAATTTTTAAAAATGTTGAGAACATGAAAACTTATTTCACTACAACCTTTAAAAAACATTATTTAAAAAGAATTTACTCCAATAAAAGTCTAGATCACCAATTCGAAGAACGGCATGAACTGTTTGCAAGCAATCAAAAAGACCCGTTATTGAAAGATCATGCCTTAGCTGGAAAAATGAAAGGATTTAGATCTTTTTCAATAACAGGCGATATTAGAGTTGTTTATTACATCTCAAATAACATCGCTTATTTTGTTGATATAGGTTCACACAATCAAGTCTATTAAAAATGCGATTACCATCTTAGCTCGATCGCGCCAAGATTGTAACTAATTTGTTTAATGAACTTTCTTTTGGCCTTTGGAAAAGGAGCGAAAAAAGAATCAACAAGTCAAATTCAGGCAATGTTGGCGGCAGAAAATTTAGTGCCGAATGGATTTGCACAAGTAGTTGAGAGCTACAAAAATCTTACCGTAGCTCGCTGAGGCTCGCGAAATTGAGGTTGAAATTTGTTTCGGGATTTAATATTATCTATATATATGAAAACAAAAAAATATCTAACTTTAGCAGAGTACTCGCTTCCTATTGAAATTCAAAGGGAAGATGATGGTTATGTGGCCAGATGTCCTGTTTGGAGTGATTGTTTTGCTCAAGGTGACACAATTGATGAAGCAATCAATGAAATTTCCTACGTTGCTTCCTCATTGATTGAACTTTATAAAGAAGAAGATCTAGAAATTCCTTTAAAACTAAAAGGAATCAAAGAAAATAAATCGTCTTTTTTTAAGATCGACTTTCCGCTTGTAGTTTCGGCAAGTTGAGAAAAGGTTTTATGAAAATCCCTCCACAAAAATATCGTAATGTAATTAAAAAACTTCGTAAACTTGGCTTTATTTTTAGAAGATCAACTGGCGGCACTCATGAGATCTGGTGGAATGAAAAGACAAAAAAGACTTGTGTTGTTCCTCATCATAAAGAGATAAAGTCGGGGACTTTAAAAAGCATTATTAATCAAGCGGGAATTACTACAGAAGAATTTATAAAAAAATAACTCCGCTTTTTCAGGCGTAAAAATTGAGAAAACTACCCATAAAGGCTTCGCAAAAATCTCAAAGGAAAGAAATAAAATTGAAATAAATGGAAATAATTTGAAATATATTGAAATTAGCTCGCTTCGCTGGCGAAATAAAGAAAAATTAGGTGGAAATTTGAAAAAGGAGAGATTATAATATCTTCATATGGTAAAACAAAAAAATAAAAAAATTTTGGAATATAACGTTATTTTTCAGGAAGAAAAAGCAGGCGGATATTCTGTTTGGGCTCCGGAGCTTCCTGGTTGTGCTTCTCAAGGAGAAACTTTTGATGAAGCCTTAAAAAACATAAGAGAAGCAATCGAACTTTATTTAGAAGAAACTAAAAAAGAGACAGCGACTTTTTCTTACAAAAAGCAATTTGTTGTTCCAGTCCAAATCTATGCCTAAACTGCCGGTAATCTCGGGTAAAGAATTAATCAAAGTTTTTGAAAAGATCGGCTTCGTATTTATCCGTCAAAAAGGTAGCCATGTGATTATGAAGCATCAAGATAATCGAGTAGTTACGATTCCTTTACAAAAAGAAATAAAAAAAGGGACACTGAAAAAAGGGATTTTAAACCCTTTAAATATCTCCGTTAAACAATTGATTGAGATTCTTAAAAAATAAATAACAATCTAAGAGCGATCGCTCCAAGATAGTAATTGTTTTATATTATCTAATGAACTTCCTTTTAGCGTTCGGGAAGGGTGCGAAAAAAGAATCAATGAGTCAAATTCAGGCAATGTTGGAGGCAGAAGATTTAGTGCCAAATGGATTTGCGGATGTTGTTGAAAACTACAAAAATCTAACTCCAAAAACTTTTTAAAAAGTTACTTTTTTCCCATCTGCTTATCTACTTTCACATAAAAAATTAAAAGCAAAAGCAGGGCGATCAACATTAGAGCGAAAGGCGTCATCTGTTGTTTAAAAAACTCAGTGAGGTCAATCATATTTGTCTAATTAGACTAATTTGATAAAATCTTGTCCACCTCTTACTTGTCCTGAGTTTATCGAAGGATAACCTACAAAAATATAGAAATAGGGCGTAGAGACGGGATAAAAATGACGATAGATACTAAGATATTTTGTCATAAGTATTTTGGTAAGATAAAGTATATGCTTAATGGATCTTCTGTACCTGAGATTGTAACTGGATTTGTACCGCCTCGTGTTGAGGCAGCAAAACCATCACAAAATTTTACTCCTTTGCCGGAATTTGGAAGGCCAACAATAACCGAACCACCGCCGAAATATGGGGAACCAACAGCCTCAATGTCATCTGAAGATAAAGCATTAACCGATCGGTTAATGGCGCAGATTATGGATAAACCTGAACCGAAAAAACCACAAACAGTTACTTCTCAAATTGAAAAAAATATTCCTAAAGAAGCAAAAAAATCTTTGGCCGTAAAAATTATTGAATGGTTTTCTAACTTACCTATTATCCGTTGGTTTTTTGGAAAAAAATAAATTTACTTTTCCTCTTCAACTCCCAATAATCGCAGGACAACTTCTTTCCTATATCTTCTATCACCCCGAGAATTAATTCTTATAGCAGGTAACTTTCCTTTTTTCCCCCAGCGCTTGATTGTCAACGGAGAAATTCTTAAGAGATCGGCTACCTCACGGATCGTCATTAAATCCGGCAAATCAGACAGTGATACTTTGGTTGTGACTTTGTTCTTGAGTGACATGGTTTGTATTATAAAATACCAACAAGCAAAAAGCAAATAATTGTCCTTGATTTCATTTTGTTATTAATATACATTATATATACATGACAAAGTTAAAAATTAAAAATCAAAAGTCAAAAGTCAAACAGGGAGAGGTCGGGACGGTGCTGATGATGGTGGCGCTCGTTGTGATGACGATCATCGGTCTTTCTTCGCAGGAATTTTTATCTTCAAAGAAAGTTACTTCAACAAAAGCCCAGGTAAACGATTATGATTGCGGTTCTTCTTATTTTAATGAACCCAACCCCAACTTTTGTGGTGGGTTAGCCTGCGGAAAAACAAGTTTTTGGGCCAGCGGCCGGTGTTTCCGTTGTGTGGGGCCGGGGTCTATCAGACAAAATAATGATTTTCCCAGTAATAGTAGCAGGCCACAAGTTTCGTATCCGGCCAATATGGAGATTGATCTGGTTGAATGTTGTGGAGAACATCAACCAGAGATGGAGAAGAATGGGAAAGGAGAGGTGTGCCCCGGTTCCGCCGTTACCAGAACTCCTAACGAAGCAGATAGTAGGGTAGAAGTGACAGATTTATGTAAGGAGGTTGGAGGAAATTGTCTAAAAAGCAGTCAATGTGGGAATGCTGTTAATAATAATGAAGATGCTAATAATTACTGTGATGGCTTAGGGAGTGAAGGTGAATATGTTTGTTGTGGAGAGGGCAACGAAGGGAATAATCAAACCATTACAAATTCATTAAGGATTTGTAGTGACACGTATACTAATGCAACCTGCCTTTTCGGTAATAATAATAATTCTTCTGGTCCGGCGGTTTGTAACGATAGAACAGAAGATAGTGTAATTGGGTGTAGTCCTCTTCCCTCAGCAAGTGAATGTAACGCTTTTACTACCATACATCAATGTTTTGCTGCCAGATCAAAATGTGCTTGGATAAGCCCTTCAGGACCGTGTGTCAACAAAACTCCTCCTACGGGGGGAGATTTTGCTTGTGGACTTAAAAAATGTGGTGAAAATTTAACATGTACATTTTACGATAAATATAATTGTTATGCAGAATGCAGACAAGGATATAACATCAAGTGTGCCTCTAATACAAAACCCAATGAACAGTGGGCTTGTTGTAAGGAGAAGGTTGCTGAGGGATCTAATGTTATTGCTCCATCGAACGAAACATCAATTCCAGCACCTCCGTTTTCATTAAATCCAATTCCTATGGTTGTTAATTTAAATGCTCCTATAAATATTCCTATTATTCTTGATAATACTCAAACGCTTCGATGCCGTGTCTTAAATAATAGTGAATATATGTTACGTATAGCTTCTAGTCTGAGTCCTTGCGACGATCAAGAAAATTTAATAGAAGACATAAATGGTTATAAATGTTGTTTATAATAAAATATGAAGAAATTAATTGTAATAATAATTGTTTTGGTTGTTTCGTTTTTACTCTCTTTTTATGCTATAAATAATATATTTTTGGCAAAAACTCCAAAAGTTAATCCGTATTATTTTGAGAATTTAAGTCGTCAGATAAATTTATCAATAATAAATATTGCCCAATTGTTCAAAACAAAAAATATGAGGATTAACACTGTTGTAAATTATGATAATCCTGCAGAAATTCCAGACAACTTTTTTAAAATCGTTTCCAAAGGAGTATCAGCCTATGAAAAAAGCCCAAATGAAGTTTATTTAAGAATAGATAAGGGAACACGATACAAAATTAAAGAAATAAAATTAAATAATGGGAAGGTTTTTAAAGCAATCGATTTAACAGGAAACTAATTTGCTATTTATTTTTTAACCTGCCTGCCGGCAGGCAGGTATTTTATATCCTGCTAAAATTAACTTATGAAAACTAAACTTTTTGAAAAATATCCGGAGATAAAACTGGTCTATCTTTTCGGTTCGCGGGCAGAGGGAAAAGAAGGACCAATAAGTGATTATGATTTCGCTGTCTATTTTGACGAAAAAACACCGTCAATAAAAAGATCTGATATTAAGCTTGAGTTGAACGGAATATTGACTTCATTACTTAAAACCAATCGAGTAGACATAGTCATTCTTAATGATGATGTTGGATCATTTTTAAAATATCAAGCGATTAGGGGAAAACTTATTTATAACGTTAATCCTTATAAGATAATTGCTGAGCCACAGATTTTAAGTGAGTATTTTGATTTCCAGGTTTTTTTTAATAAGCATAATTTATAACAAATATTAGAATGAGAAAATTAACTCGTGTTCAGGAAACAATTTTGGCAGAATTTTTTCGTGAACTTTCGGTGGCAACGATTGCCGGCGGAGGAATTACAGCCTTGATTGATAAAAGTTTATTACTGTTGTCAGCACTTTTTCAATTTGGTATATTCTTAATAGTAGGATTAGTTTTTTTAATTATCAGTTTATCTATAAACGGATGATTTCTAATTATCAAGTAATATCTTTAGTTTGGTGGACTTTTGCGGTCGCAATTGGTTATTTTACCTATTTTTTAGTCATCAAAAAAAAATGAGCCCAACTTTATATTATAGTTTAACGGCAATCGTTGTGTTCTTTATGATCGTTCTTTTAACTTTTTTATTAAAAGAGTTTAAAAAATAGCTATGTACATAGGTCCTTTTTATTTTGACACTAAAGAACTATTTCTTGTTTTAGCTGCTGTTCTGCTGGGTTTGGCTTCAGCATTCGGCTGGCCTTTGTGGTGGTTTGACAAGCGAGCCCTTTTGACATTAGTTATCTTGATGCTGATTACCAAAGGTCTGTTGCCCTCGATTCATAATGAAGCTTTTTTTATCCTGGCATTGGTAACAATATTTATCTCTTTATATTTGCCGATCTTTCAGGTAGTATTATTTTATATTATCAGTTTTCTGATGTTTAGGTTGTTAAAGGTAATATGAATCTTAATACAGGACAAAAGCAGACAATGGCGGATTTTTACAGTAACTTTGCTTTAGCGTGGATAACTTTTGGTTTGGTATCACCGGTTTTTATTGGCATTAGTAATTTCAAGATATTTAGTATAAAATTAATTACAGCGATGATTTCCACGGTTTATTTTTTATCAATTGCCTTAAAATATAAAAAATGAAGCTTAATTCAGACAGTTATTATTTTATAGCAGCGATCATTAGTCTTTTGATCGGTTATTTTGGCTCTTATTTTTATAAAAAACATACTTAAATGACAACAGAAACATTAAATTATATTCTGATAATTATATTTTTTGTTTTAGCGATGCCTTTGCTTTATCAATCGTTTTTTAAAAATAAATAATTTTATAAATTATTGAAATTGATATGAAAAAAATAATTGTTTTTCTGTTATTGATGATAGCGTTTTATTTTTCGTCAACGTTAAATCAAGCGTCTGCTTATAATTGTCATGTTTCGGGGACTGGTGGAAGCGGTAACAATGGTTATAAATGTGATGTTTCTGGATGTGGACTTTCTGGGTGTTTGGCCACAGAAAGACGTGTATATAATAATACCTCAGGATCTAGTTGTTGTGCTAGCCCAAACTCTGTATGTGAAGCTTTTACCAGTTGCTTACCTCCAACACCAACACCCAATCTAACTCCAGGCACATGGAATTGCTATGACTCAGATTGTATGGGTGTTTCTTGTTCAGGTAGTACCACATGTAGAGGATTGTATCCCAATCCTTGTGAATGCGTTCTTATCAATCCTCAACCAACCAATATCCCAATCCCCACAAGGACTCCGACTCCGACGCCGAGTTCTTCTACTGCGCCTGGGAAACCGACGGTTTCGGTCAGCTGTGTGAATACTATACCCACTGCTAATATATCTTGGACCGGAAGTCCGAATCCGACTTTCGGCTTTTGGGTGGATATCAGTGAATCTTCCTCATTTTCGGCCTTTTATAATAAAAATGTCACGAGCGGAAACACCACTAATTCAACAGGATTTAAAGGAATTGTCCCGGCGCAAGACCAAACCTTGGTCCTTCAATCGGGGAAAACTTACTTCACAAGAGTTTTCAACGGCTCAGCAAGCGTAACCAGCGACGGTTTTACCGTTAATGCTTGCGGCCCTTCTCCGACCATCGACCCCAACTGTCTGTGTAGCAGTGACGTCTGCTCTACAAGCTGTTCATTTGATTATCATAGTCAGGTAACCAGTTATACCAAACCGCCAAAATGTATTTTATCAAGTAGTCTTTTTTTGACTCCTCCCACAAGCAGTGAAAAAAATGGTTGGTGTAAATCGCTCAGAGTCAAAGGGGACTCCGACGGTAACGGGGTGGTTGATGATTTTCTTGACTATCTTTATTATGTAACCGTTGTTTCCGGCGGAAAGGTACCGCAAAATGTTAATCCCGATTTTAACGGTGACGGAGAAGTGGGAAGAGCTGACCTTGATATCTATAAGTTAACCAAAGGGATCCCATTATAATATGAAAATATTCAACAGACCGGTCTTGATAAGATTGATTTTGGTTGTTTTGGTGCTCACGATCGCCGGATATTTTATGGCTTCCTATCTTTTGAAATCAGGCAAAAGATCAAAAGCAACGGGAGAGTCAATCACAATGTCTTTTAATCCGCCATCGGCAACAGCGACCGTTAATCAGGATTTTGTTGAAATGATAAAAATAAAACCATCGGTCGATCTGAGGCTTCGCGGCTACCTGGTGGAATTCAATTTTCCCAAAGAATCACTTCAGTTAAAAAAAATCACATATAGGATGGGAGTGGTCAGTGAAGGAATGGGTAATACCGATGCTAATTTAGTTCAGATTAATGCAAGTGGAGCCATCAAGCTTCAGGGCCAGATACAATCTTCAACCGGTGAAGTGATGACATCCACTTCTACATACGATCTGGTTGAGTTGACTTTTAGTGCCCTCAATACTACGGCGGCAAAAATTGATATAACTCCGGATAAAACGAAATTTTTTATGATCAATGCAGACTATTCTTTATCACCGATCCCAAGTGCCGGAGCGATTCAGTTAAATATTAATGGCTCAATTCCAACTACATCAATGACTATTGCTCCAACTTTGCCACCGGGTACTCCAACGGTAGCGCCGACTTTGCCTCCGGGGAGCGTTAATATGGATATTAATATCAAAACCAAATTTCAGGGAATTATCAGCAAACCTGAAGATAAATACAATAAAATGGCGACGATGGTGACGATAGTTTCCGGCAGTTTTACGCAGGAAAGAAAGATTGATTTTGTGGCTGGTACTGATGGAGTCTGGCAGGGACAGGCGGCTTTTACTGCTCCACCAAAGGCGGATTATCAGATATTTTTAAAAGGTCCCAAACATATGAGAAAAAAAATCTGTGATTCTGCTCCCCAGGAAACCTATCCGGGTACGTACCGTTGCAGCTTGGGCAAGATCGAGCTAAAAGCTGGCGCCAACAATCAGTTTGATTTAACAGGGGCTCTCAACATGGTTGGCGACGTTCCGCCTCAGGACGGAGTGACGACCGCCTCTGATGTCAGTGCCGTTTATAACAACATTGGTAAAACAGGGGATGATATTTTAGCCGTTTGCGACCTGAATCTTGATGGGAAATGTGATACGCAGGACTATTCGTTATTAATTGGATCAATGGGAGTCAATGTTGATGAGCAATAATTATGGGAAACAATAAATTTTATCCATATCTGATATTGGTTTTATTTTTAATTATTTTTATTGGAAGCGGGCTTTATTTATTTTTTGTTAAAAATCCGGCTCAAAATAAAGAAGGGGCGGCTTCGGTCGCTCCCGTGACCCGCGGTTTTTTGAAAATTAAATTACCCAAAGATGCTAAAACCACTTATTTGGCCGGTGAGACGGTCAATCTTCAGATAGTCGGAGATTCAGATGGTGAAGATGTCTCTGCTTTTGATATCCTTCTTAGTTATGATACGTCGGCCTTTGATTTTGTCAAAGCCAATGTGATATCGCCTTTGTACAGAGTCTTTTCTTTTAAAAAAGACAACCGGATGACATTGACCGTGGTCAGAATCACAAAGACGGCCGAAAAATCAGTATTTTCCAATTCTCCGCTGATCAACCTGATTTTTACCGGTAAAAAAAGCGGAGAATATATTTTTGGAATTATTCCTGCTTTTGACAAAGAAACAACAAAATTTGTCAATGACAAAACCGAAATGATTTATCCAAAGGTCAATGATCTGCGAATTACGGTTAATTAAAAAGCCTCTATATGAAAAAATGGTTAATAAAAATATTATTTCTGACGATTCTGGTTATTGTTGTTCCGGTAGTTTTCGGATCGGTTGGAGCCGCCAGCTTAAAGTTTGACAAAACCACGGTGACGGTCAGTAATGGCGGCACTTTTCAGATTGCGGTAACGGTTGATCCGGCCGGCGCAAATCTCAGCTCGGTTGATGTTTATGCAACTTTTGATGCAACAGTATTAAAAGCAACCGCGGTGACGGCCGGCAGTCTTTTTCCAACCGTATCTAACGATATTACCACTTCAGGTAAAGTTTATATTGCCGGTATGGTCAATGATGCGGCTTCATTTGTCTCTCAATCAGGGACTTTGGCGACGATTACTTTTCAAGGATTAAAAGATGGATCCGTCACCTTAGCTTTTGATTGTAATGCTTCCAAAATTATCAAAAATGACATCAATGCGACCAATGTCATCACCTGTACACAAAACGGAACGGCGGCAATCACAATCGGAAGCGGCTCATCAGGTACCGCCCCAACCACCCCTCCAAGCAATAACAATTCTTCAACAAATAATCCACCGGCCCAACTACCTCAAAGCGGCATATTTGAAAATGTAATTAAGTTTGCAATACCGGGAGCGATTTTGTTAATATTGGGAAGTATATTGAGGTTAGTAATATGAATAATCCTGCCATTAAAAAAATTTCTGCCATCGTCATCGGATTAGTTATTTTTGTCGGATTAGTTTTTTTGTATTTTACTGTCTTTGGCACCCGAGCGGCTGACTTTGATCCACGGGACGTGGTTGTCTCCAATATTGAAAAAAATTCCGCGCGGATTACTTGGGCAACCGGAGTTGATACTCAGGGAGTAGTTGAGTATGGGACGACGCCAACGGCTCTGAATTTTTTTGCGCCGGAAGCCACAAAAGGTAAGACTCACAGTTTGGATCTCACCCTTCTTTCTCCCAACACCACTTATTATTTTGATATTAGAGTTGGGGACACAAAATATGACAACGGCGGGGTGCCCTGGACTTTTACCACCAAAGGGACCGAGTCCTCAGTTCCCACGACACCTACTTCAGCGCCGACTGAAACGGTATCCCAACCAACGCCGGTGCAAACATTGGAGATATCCGACGGCACCAGTTGTAATGAGACCGACTGTGCAAAAATAAAGGAAAAATTAGGCAAAGGCTGTTCGACCCAGGACTACTTTTTATGCTTGAAGAAACCTACACCATGAAGTAATATTATTCTATCCAACATGAAGAATATTTATAAGTATTTCATAAAATTATTAGTGATTATTTTTCTTTTGATAGTTGCCGGCAAGAGTGATTTTTCGGCGGTTCAGGCAAAATGTGCTTTTGTAGGTTCACCAGATAGATGCAAAGATAATGGTTTAGATCCTATCTGTAATTCATTTTGTTTTGAAACTTGGCCTTCGGGCGGTGTCTGTGGATGTTATGGGGTGGATAATCCTGAACAGTGCGGAACAGCCGTTTGCAGTTATAGTCAACGATGTTGTACAACCGGTTGTTTCCCAACCGGTCAACCTTGCCCAACTTCGCCACCGCCGCCTCCGCCCACCTCAATTCCAATTCCAACCAGTACCCCAACTCCGACCCCCATTGGTCCGACCCCGACGATTAACCCCAACTGTCAGTGTGCCTCTGATGTCTGTTCAACAAGCTGTTCATTTGATTACCATAATCAGGTCACCAACTATACTAAACCGCCAAAATGTAATTTATCAGATAGTCTTTTTTCCACTCCTCCCACAAGCAATGAAAAAAACGGTTGGTGTAAATCGCTCAGAGTCAAAGGGGATGCCGATGGTAGTGGAGTAGTTGATATTGCTGACTATTTTCTTTATGTAGGCGTTGTTTTCGGTGGCAAAATACCGCCAAATGTTAACCCTGATTTTAATGGTGACGGAGAAGTAGGGAGAGCCGACCTGGATATCTATAAGTTAACCATGGGAATTCAATAAAAAATAT
>JBBTSP010000047.1:0-3679 GCA_038064655.1 Patescibacteria group bacterium
GAAATCATCAACTAAATTTTTTTTGTTAATTTTTACCAGCCCGAATTTTGATCTCGGGTGAACTAAGGTAATCGTGCCGATTGTTCTTTGTTTTTTATGAAATTTTACTAAGGCGTCAATATCAAGATCAGTCACACCATCCCCATAAGTAACCATAAAATATTTGTCACGCTCCGGAATATATTTTTGACATCGTAAAATTCTCTCTCCGGGCAAAGTATCTACTCCCGTATCGACAAATGTAATTTTGAAATTATCAATCTCTCTGCGGTCATCAAGAAAAAACTTTGTTTTATGATGACGGGTTTCAAGCGAAAAATCCGAAGTAAAAGCTTTCTGATTTAGAAAATAATCTTTGATGTAGTCTGCTTTGTATCCCAAAGCCAAAATAAATTCATTATAACCATAAGAGGCATAAATCTTCATAATATGCCATAAAACCGGCTTGTTTCCAATATAAACCATTGGCTTTGGTTTGTATTCTGTTTCTTCTTTAAGCCTTGTTCCCGTCCCACCGCAGAGAATAATTACCTTCATATAGCAATATTATATAATAAAATATCATTTTTATGAATAAAAATGCCGTCATCAAACTTATTCTCTTTTTTCTCATTCCCATACAATTGTTAATTTTTACTTTTTTGGTACCACCATTTCAGAAACCCGATGAACAACCTCATTTTGAAAAATCTCTTTTGATCAGCAAAGGTTATTTGTCTTGTCAAAAAAAATCTAATAATACGGTTAAAATCGAAAAGAAATACATCGATTTTATTAAAAGTCCTTATCTTGATTTATTGACTCATGGAAAGAATACAAAACTTCCTTTGGCTGTTTTTTTGAAAGATTTATTTTCGAATAATCAATCAAATAAAAAAATAGATTTTAATATAGATCATCTCTGCAGTTTTCCTCTTATCTCCTATCTGCCTCAGGCCATTACTTTACGAATCTTGTCATCGATAAATGTTAATCCTATCCAATCAATTTATTTTGGACGACTGGCGATGAGCATCCTTGGTTACTTTTGGTTTTTATATCTCTATCGAAAAATTGTTGATGATTATAAATTAATTCTTCTTTTTACTTTTGCACTACCAATGACATTACACCAGATCTCTTCTTTTAGTTATGATGCATTACATATTATGTTGGCACTGACGTTTTTTATGTTAATTATTAACTGGACCCCGCTTAGCGGGATGACAAAATATAGAAAATATTTCAAATTATTCTTGATCCTGTTTTTATTTCTCATCAGCAAAAAAATCGGTTACGAAACATTTTTCCTATTTCTTTTCCTACTTCCATTTGAGATTAAACCGATGTTAATCATAAGTTCAATATTTATCCCTTTTTATTTTTTATCAAAATTAACCGGATCTTTTGATTTACAATATTTCTTAACTAATCAAATTATTAACCCTTTACACCAGTTAAGTTTTCTTTTATCTAATCCAATTAACATTATTAAAGTAATTATTGAAACCACTATTCATCGTTTGGGTTTCTATCTTCAAAGTTTGATCGGAATTTTTGGCTGGCTGGAGTATGGACTGGATCCACTAAGTTATTTTCTTTATGGATTATTCTTTATTTATGTCATCGTAGAGACAAGGCATTCCATGTCTCTAACAAAACGAAAAAATATATTGTTATTTGGAATATTAATAATTTCTTATGTTTTCATCGTTTTATTGGCTTTCGTTTTTAATACAATTCCAGGAACACTAACAGCGCACGGAGTCCAAGGAAGATATTTTATTCCATTCTTGCCTTTTATAATTTTGTTAATTATTCAGTTTACGCAAAAAATAAAATGTTTGAAGAATATAAAAATAAATAAAGATTTAAAAAATGTAATTTATTTTTTAGTAATTATGTATTTAATTTTTGCAACTTATTTAAGTGTGTTTAGTAGGTATTATTGACAGGATTTAACAGGGTAAACTTGATAAGCTTAAATATATATGAAAAGAAATCAGTCCGGACTTTATAGACATTGGAAGAAAATTGCTGCTCAACAGCAGAATGATTTTAGAGCAACCTCTCTTCGATCCCTAATATTTTCATACATTGACATTAAGAAAAATGTGCTGGATCTTGGATGTGGAACATGTGACATGACATTGTTCTTATTCAAGCAAAAAGTTGATGTAACATCAATAGATTCTTCTACAGAAATGTTGGCAACCGGTAAGAAAATATTAAGGCGTAATGGTTATCCTACAAATAAAGTATATAAGCAAGGCCTTGAATCTTTCTCGAAAAAATATTTTTTTCATTTTGATCAAGTAGTGTGTTTAGACGTAATAGAACATATTGAAAATGATATTGCCGCAATTAAATATATCTACAAGCTTATAAAACCCGGTGGAAAGCTCCTTCTTACGGTTCCCGCGCTTAGCTACTTATACGGACCCAAGGACAAGGATGTTGGGCATTACAGAAGATATGAGAGGCAAGAACTATATAAAAAAATATCTGATGCCGGCTTTAAAATAACTAAGGTAAGATACTGGAACCTACTTGGAATTTTGCCGACTTTTATTGCCGTCAAACTATTTCGGAAAAGAGTTTCGGAAAATTTTAGATACTCCACTTCTTTAGTAAAAATTGTTTTGCAAAAATTACTAAAAATGTGGTTTTTATTGGTTGAGAATAAAATTGAACCGCCTATAGGACTAACGTTGTTTGTAGTTGCTAAGAAAGAGAGAAAGCCTGCTTGATAAAATAATAATTATCCAGCTTATCATTATCGACGTTCCCAAATATAGAATTATTGCCAAATAATAGTCGGTAAATCTGGAAAAATATTTAACCAAAAAAAGCAGTGGATAATGGACTAAGAATAAGGGAAAAGAGATTTCACTACTAAATGCAAGGATGCGGCCTATTTTTTTGAAATCGTTCATACATAACCAAAGATCTCTTTTAATGATGTTAACAAGATAGATCCCTAAACTAAATTCAAATAATCTGCTTAACGGGAACCAATCGAGAGGCCGGGTTGGAAGAATATTATATCGTCCCAGCAAAAAACGTGATAAAACACTTATTATCAATAGAGTAATAAGCGTGGTATGGGGTCTACTTTGAATCTTTTTTGAGATATAGGGATATAAAAGATACATTGTTATTATCAATCCTATAAACCAACTTGTACCAACAAAAGGGCCGCCCCATTTTCCAATAAAGGCATAAAATCCGGTAATACCGGCTAACAAATTAGGGACATTGCAGACAGAACACTGCCAGTTATTATGTTGCAAATATATCAATACGCCAACAAAAAGGCTTAAATAGTAGACAGGATAAATTTTTAAAAATCGTCTGGTTAAAAAGTAACCATATTGAAACTTTTTTTTACCATAACTTAGCTCCAAGACAATACCTGATAATATTAGAAACATTGTTACCGCCACGCCACCCAAGGACACCCAGTAAAAGTTTTGTATACCAAAAAATTTTTTAAGACCCAAAAATTTTTCTAAATTAAGATGGGCAAAAAGAACGAGCATAATCGCGATGGTTCGAAAAAAATCTAACAGTACAGATCTCATAAAACCATATTAACATAGAATCATGATAAAATTAAATATATGACTATTGGTATTGATATTACCATGCTTATCTATGCCGGATCAGGAGTTGCTAACTATACATTTAATCTGGTTAA
>JBBTSP010000048.1:0-7025 GCA_038064655.1 Patescibacteria group bacterium
CTTTTGAAGAATATAGATTTTCATAATATCTGCATGGCACTAAATGTATCTTCGGCAACGGTGGCAAAATTTAAACTTTTGATTGAGAACAAACAAGATGGGTTTATAAGGGCCTTTCAAAACATTATTTTTAGAGATAAAACACAGGAAATAATTGACGATTTTTTCAATACAATATTTGCTCCCGGCGTTTATGGAGTCAACTGGAAGATAGCTTGGGAAAGAAAAAGAGAAAGCGAAAGAAAAAAACGATTTGGAATTTAAAACACTTTAATCGATTAAACGATTGAAGTGTTTCATCTTATGTTAATTATGGTTTATAATCTAAGTTAGAATATGAAAGTTTCAAGAATGGGATCAAGAATAGGATTTTATTTATTTTTAATTATTTTTATATTTTCTATTATTTTAAACATCTTTTTTATATTTAAAGAATACAAAAAATTCTTTTTAAAGAAAATAAACAAGGTTGAGGTTAACGTTAGTAGGGTTGTTGACGGAGATACGATTGATACTTCGGACGAGGAGCGAATTCGTCTGTATGAAATAAATGCTCCAGAATATCCAAAAGACTGCTTGGGAGTTGATGCCAAAGCAAGGATGGAAGATCTTGTTTTGAACAAAAAAATTTCTTTAGAAAAAATTAGGAAAGACAACTTTGGCAGAATTTTGGCTTATGTCTATCTTGATAAACTTTTTATTAACGAGACGATGACTGAAGAAGGCCTGGCCTATTTTGAAAAAGGAAAAACTATCACGGAAAATTCTTTAGTAATAGAACAATCTCAAAACAAAGCTAAACTGGCTGGCCGGGGAGTCTGGTCGAGTTTTTGCCAGACAAAAAAAGAAGGCTGTAATATCAAAGGTAATTACCGATCGGCAGGTAATTCAAGAATTTATCATACGCCCGACTGCTATAACTATGATAAAATAACAATCAAACTAGGAACATCAGATCGCTGGTTTTGCTCGGAAGATGAAGCAAAAAAATTAGGTTTTATAAAATCTAAGGATTGTCCGAAATAAAAAACTATGAAAATCTTTGGGAGAAAGATAAAAAAAGACAGCATTTGGAAAATGATCGTGATTATTTCTTCGATATTATTGATACTGTCGTCATTTGCGCCGATGTTTATAAAATAAAACATGTAACATGAAACATGTAACATTAGAAATCCCGATTGAAAACTTACCTGCTACAAGTCCTGTCACTATTTGCAAATTAAAATCACTTGGTATCAATACTTACTCCGACTTGCTTAACTACTTTCCTTATCGTTACGAAGACTATTCAATCATTTCTACAATTGACAAACTTCAACAGGAGGAAACGGTTACTGTCATTGGAAAAATTGTTGAAGCAAAAAATCAATACACCCGAAACGGGTTAAGAATCCAAAAGGTAATCGTCGCCGATCAAACCGGAAAGATTGAAGTTAACTGGTTCAATCAACCGTATTTAATCCGATTATTCAAAATCGGTTCGACAATTTCGGTGGCCGGCATCGTCAGGCAGTTTGGTTCCAAGCTGACACTCGAGCCAAAAGAATATGAGATTATTAATTTCGATCGATCGATCGATCGAAATATTTTAAAACATACTGGGAGGATTATCCCGATTTATTCAGAAAAAAAAGGTCTTTCAACAAAAACCATCCGTGACAAAATCCACGCCATTCTAAATTCAACCGCGGCGGTTATGTGTCGGGTGGCGGAGATGCTCCCGGGAGAAATTATTTCGTTCAATAATCTATCTGATGAGCACTGGGCGTACCGACAGATTCATTTTCCGGATAATTTGAATTTTGCAAATAAAGCGAAAGAGCGCCTGTCGTTTGACGAATTATTTAATCTACAGCTGGCTAATAATTTAATCAAAAAAGAATGGCAGAAGGAACGCGTGGGAAATAAATTTACCTTGGATAGTAATAGCGTACAATTAATTAATCGATTGATCAATAGCCTTCCTTTCAAATTAACCAATGATCAAAACAAGGTTGTCAAAGAAATCATCAATGATTTGAAAAAAATCATACCAATGAACCGTTTTTTGCAGGGAGATGTGGGATCCGGCAAAACCGTTGTTGCCTCAATTGCTTGTTATTTATCATTTCTTAACGGATATCAATCCATAATAATGGCGCCAACGGAAATATTGGCGCAACAACATTATGAAACAATAAAGAACCTTTTTTCAAAATTAGACACCCTTAAGGTGGGATTAATTACCGGGTCAAATAAAAATAAAAAAAATAATTACAGCGTAATAATCGGCACTCATGCCTTACTTAATCAAAAATTAAAATTAAAACAAGTTGGCTTGGTTATTATCGATGAACAGCATCGTTTTGGTGTTAATCAACGGGCTCTGTTAAAAGAAAAGGCCTTAAATCCCCATCTGCTGACGATGACCGCCACCCCAATCCCGAGAACCGTCGCTCTGACTTTATATGGTGAACTTGATCTAAGCTACATTGAAGAAATGCCTCGAGGACGTCTGCCGGTAAAAACGTATTTTGTTCCAAAAACAAAAAGACTTGCTTGTTATCAATGGATCAAGTTACAGGTTACAAGTTACAGATCTCAGGTTTTTATTGTTTGCCCATTGATTGAAGAGTCAGAATCAGAAACCTTAAAGTCAATTAAAGCGGCAAAAATTGAATTTGAAAACTTAAAGAAAATATTTACGGATGTAGAGACAAGGCATGCCCTGTCTCTACTGCATGGACGAATGAAATCGGTCGAAAAAGACCAGGTAATGTCTGATTTTAAAAATAAAAAAATTGACATTTTGGTCAGCACACCGGTTGTTGAAGTCGGGATCGATATTCCTGGAGCGACGATCATGTTGATTGAAGGAGCGGAACGATTTGGTCTGGCCCAACTTCATCAATTGCGGGGCCGGGTCGGCCGGTCAGATAAACAGTCTTACTGTTTTCTTTTCAGCGAAAAAAAGGATTTGGGGATATCGGAACGGCTGAATTTTTTTGCAAAAAACAATAACGGCAATAAACTGGCGGAATATGATTTGAAAAGCCGGGGGGCCGGAAATATTTTTGGTATTGAACAGCACGGATTTGTTAATCTGAAGATCGCCTCGTTGACAGATTACGAACTAATAAATAAGACAAAAAAAGCGGTTGAGTATTTTGTCAGCAAATATGATATTAATGATTGGGATGGTTTAAATAAGAAAGTAAAGGAGTATAAGGGTAAACAAATATCTAGAGATTAAGGGACACTCTTTTTAAAGACAGTCTTAAATAAGACTGTCTTTATTTAAACGAATTCGTCAGATTGTATATTGGCGTAATCACTGACAAAACTAAAAATCCCACTCCCGCGCCTAAAAAAACAAGAATCAACGGCTCAATCAAGGTCGTCATTGTTTTGGTGGCTATCTCCGACTCCATTTCGAAATACTTTGACAGACGCAAAAGAGTATCGTCTAAGTTGCCGGTTTGCTCGCCGACCTGGCTCATTTGAACTAAAATCGGCGGGAAAATACCTTCTTGTTCCAAGGCGATACCCATTGATTGACCCTTTTCCACTTTTTGACTGACCGTCATAAACGCCTGTTGAAAAACTGAGTTGTCAGTTGAATCAACAACAATTGATAAAGCATCAAGAATTGAGATTCCCGCGGAAATAAGAATTGCTAAGGTTCTAGTCGATTCAACTAAGGCGGAAACAGAGATTATGTGGCCAAAAACCGGAAGTTTTAAAGCAAACTGATCAAAAGATTTTTTTCCGGCTTTTGTACTCAAATATTTTTTCGCAAAATAAAAACTAACTATAATCAAAACCAAGACCAATGGCCAAAATCTGGTAGAAAAATTTGATACACCAATCAAAATTTTTGTTGACAATGGCAGTTCGACATTAAAATCTTTATAAAGACCAAGTAGTTTTGGTAAAACAAAAGTAATCATAATAAACATAACGACAAACATCCCAACTATAATGATTACCGGGTAAACAAGAGCGCCTTTGAGTTTGCTTTTAAATTCCCGCTCTTTTTCCAGATTGTCAGCCAATCGAAGAAGGATCTCTCCGAGTTTTCCGGAGGCTTCACCGGATTTTACCAAAGAAATATAAAGTTTGGAAAAATTTTTTTTATAATCCTGAAGGGCAATGGAAAAAGATGAACCGCCTTTAATCTTAGTATCTATTGCTTCGATCATTTTTTTTAATGGAAGTTTTGTTGTTTGTTTTTTCAGAATTTCCAGTGAATCGACCAAAGTCAGGCCGGCATTAAGCATAATAGCCACTTGCCGAGTAAAATTAACAATATCATTAAAATCAATCCTTTGAGTTAAATTATCAAGAAAACTTATGTCCTGCCCCTGGACTTTTTCAACTGAAATAGGAAAATAGCCGTTTTTTTGTAAATAATCAATTACCGATTGAGAACTGGCTGCCTCAATTTTTTTTACAACGGTTTTTCCGTCTTTTAAAGCCTTGTATTGGAAGAACATAATTTTACACTCTATCTATCTTAATAAATCTTTCAAGCTCCTTCGGCCTGATGGCAAATGAAAAAGCCGTCTCTTTGGAAATAACACCGGCCTGGTAAAGATTAAGAAGGTTTTTTTCAAAAAGAAGAGATCCCTCGCTTTCTGTTGTTTCAAGAATATTACTTATCAAATAAGTTTTACCTTCCCTTATGCTTGATGCAACAGCAGAATTACTAACTAAAATTTCAACTGCAGGAACCCTTTCAATAGAATTTTGTTTTGGCAGTAATCTTTGAGTAATAACCATTTTTAACACTACTGCCAGTTGATTTTTGACCTGACTCTGTTGGTGAGGAGGAAATATGTCAATAATCCTATCAATTGATTCCGGAGCGGAATTGGTATGAAGAGTAGAAAAAACCAAGTGACCGGTCTCGGCCGCGGTTAACGCTAAAGAAATTGTCTCAAAGTCGCGCATTTCACCAACTAAAATCACATCAGGATCTTCCCGAAGGGCGGATTTCAAAGCGACGCTCCAAGAATGAGTATCCTGGTGAAGCTCACGCTGGGAGACGATCGACTTGGATTTTGGATAAACGTATTCAATTGGGTCCTCAACGGTAATGATATGTTTAGCATATTTTTGATTAATTTCATTGACAAGAGCAGCCAAAGTAGTCGATTTACCTTCTCCGGTCGGACCGGTCAATAAAACTAATCCCTGACGGTAATCGACGCACTGATGTAAAAAAGCAGGGAGAGACAACTGCTCTAAAGTACAGATTTTTGGCTGAATAAAACGGAAACTGCCGCAAAGTAAATTTTGAGCATAATAAAGATTGACACGGAAACGATTTCCTTTTAAGCTATAAGCCAAATCAATTTCCCGGTTAGCCAAAAGGATTTCTTTTTGCTCCTGATTTAAAAAAGAGTTGAGCATCTTTTCCGAATCCTCTGGAGTAATGATTGACAAAGTCGACATCTGAAATAATTCTCCACTGACTCTTATAGTCGGGTAATATCCCGGAACCACATGAAGATCCGAGGCCTTTTTGTCAATCGTTAATTGTAAGAGCTGTGGTAAATCCATATTATGATAATAACAAACGATGATAGAAAATAGAAAATAGGTTTGGAAACGAGTCAAGAAAATGGAAATTGGAAAATAGATTTTTCTTTCTAACTTCTATCTTCAAACTTCTTAACCCGCATCTATACCTATCTTCTATGTCTCGGCTACTCTCAAAACCTCCTCCATCGTCGTTACGCCGTCAAGAACTTTTAAATAACCGTCTTCTACCATTTTAATAAATCCTTCTTTTTTTGCCGTTTCCTCAATTGCTTCAGCCGAATCCTGACGTAAAATATGTTGATTAATCGCCGATGTCACTTTGAGAATTTCAAAGATGGCAATTCGGCCTAAATATCCGGTCTGGTTACATTCATGGCAGCCTTTACCTTTACTTAAATTAATCGGACTTGTTTCATATTTTTTGGGGAAAAGCGGGCCTAAAACCGATTTTATATTGGCGGTTATTTCCGGCGATGCCTGATAAGGCTCTTTACAATATGGGCAAATTTTTCGGGAAATTCTCTGTGCCAAAATTGCCGTTAAAACTGAAGCAATCAAAAACGATTCTGCCCCTAAATCAATCAGACGGGGGATGGCGGTCGCCGCATTATTGGTATGTAAAGTTGAAAAAACCAAATGACCGGTCAAGGCGGCCTGAATCGCCAACTGGGTCGTCTCCTTATCTCTGACTTCTCCAACCAGAATAATATTCGGGTCTTGCCGTAAAAAAGCCCGCAGGCCTGTGGCAAAAGTCAGTCCGGCCTGAGGATTGATCTGGACCTGATTAATACCGGCTATTTGATATTCGACCGGATCTTCAAGGGTAACAATGTTGACCGTAGGCTTATTCAAACGGGATAGAATCGAATAAAGAGTAGTGGTTTTTCCACTGCCGGTCGGACCGGTAATCAAAATTATTCCATAAGGTTTTGCTATCCCTTCTTCCAATTCTTTTAACTGTGGTCCGCCAAAACCCAAATCAGTAAGCGTCGGAATACCGCCAGTCTTTTTCAAAAGTCTCATAACTACTTTTTCGCCAAAAACGGTCGGTAAAGTGGAAACACGCAGATCTACTTCATCATTTTTTGATTTAAAAGTAAAACGACCGTCCTGTGGAACTCTTTTTTCATCAATTTTCATTTCCGAAAGAATTTTGATCCGGGAAACTAAGGCTTCGTGAATAGTCTTTGGTAAAGATAATTTTTCCTGAAGGATTCCATCAATCCGATAGCGGACTTTGGTTCTGGTTTCTTCCGGTTCAATATGGATATCGGACGCCCGACCTTTAACGGAAAAATCTAAAATTGTTGAGACGATTTTGGCAATCGGTGCCTGTTGTAACTGAACGTTACTGATCTGAGTCTCTTTGCTGTGAGCAGGTGAATATTCTTTTAAAGCATCCCGGACTTCCGGGGATAGCCCTTGGCTATAGGAAAGATCAATCATTTTCACGATCTGTTCGCGGTCGGCTAAAGTCAAAATAATTTTTTTACCGG
>JBBTSP010000049.1:0-8029 GCA_038064655.1 Patescibacteria group bacterium
AAATATAATATTTATAATAGTTATAATTTTTATAACGATTATAACGCTTAGGTTTGGCCGGGTTTTTGCCCAGTCCGTCCTTCCCCTGACCGTCGCCCCGGCCAGACAAGAGATCACTATCAACCCGGGCGAAGGCTCGGCTGTTAACATCCGTTTTTATAACTTTAGCGAAGCCCCTGTTTCCGGCATCGTCAGAATTGCTGATTTTATTGTTGACAATAGTCAGGGAGCCCCAAGAATCATTGAAGATGTTAATCAACTTTCTCCCCGTTTTTCCGCCCAAACCTGGTTAAACATCCCGTACGACCGGATCACGATTGCCGCGGCGGACAAAGTTTCTTTGCAGGCCAAGATTACGGTTCCGGCTGACGCCCGTCCGGGCGGCCGTTATGTGGCGGTTTACTTTGAACCAACCATCTCAATTCCTCAAGCGATTGGGGCGGAAAAAGAAGCCGGCACCGGAGTGACTTCAAGAATTGCCTCTTTAATCTACATTAAAGTCAGCGGTCCAACCTCGGAAAAAGCTTTAGTCAGCCGTTTTTTTACCCCCGGGTTTTTTGAATACGGCCCGGTTAAAGTGGAAACCCAGATTTTAAATCGCGGCGACTATCATGTCAGGCCGCGCGGAGTGATCACGATGTCTAATGTTTTTGGTACTCCCGTTGACCAAACTAATCTCCGGGAGGAAAATATCTTTCCCGATGTCGTCCGCAACTATGAAAATAGTTTGGGAAAAAAATGGCTGATGGGAAAATATAAACTTAATTTCACTGCCTCATACGGTGAAAAAGGCCAGGTACTGGAAGCATTCACTTATGTCTGGGTCTTTCCTTGGAGAGTGGCTTTAGCCGTTATCTTAACCCTTATTATCCTGGCTCTTATCATCGGTAATCTTTACAAAAATATTATTGTTAAAGAAACCGGTCTTGAAAAAGAGTTGGAAAAAGAACATGAAGAGATTGAGAAATTGAAAACACAACTTCGTAAACAGAAATAAGCTTCTATAAAAAGCTCGATATCGAAATTTTTTAACGGAAAACAATAAACCGTAAAAAATTTGGTATCTTCGCTTTTATAAGATATACTGAATTTAATGAAGCAATTTTTGATTAGTTTATTACTCGTTCTCATTCCTCTCCAATTAGGCTTTCTCTATTTTAAAACCCCTCCGCTATCGTCAGGTTCAGTCGCCGGCATTAAAAGTCAATCATCTAATATCGAAAACTCCGTCTCCATTGGCGAGTTTAAGTTTAGTCTTTTTGGTTATACTTCGCCGAAGGCCCAAGTGACTTTTGAAGGTATGGGTATCTTTGACCAAACGACTGCCGATGATAAAGGTTATTTTCAGTTTGAGAACCGCTTCTCCCCTTTTTCATCGCGTGAGGCTTGCTTGAGCTCCAAAGACCAATTCGGCCGGTTGAGCTCGCCTGTCTGCCTTCCTCCTTTTCCAGTGAATTACAATGTTAGTATTGGTCCGGTTATCATGCCGCCTACCATTTCCTTAGATAAACAGGATTACTTCATGGGTGATCAGGTAATCTTAAGCGGACAAGCCGTGCCGAATACGGAGGTTAGTTTAGCCATATTTACACAAGATGGAAGTAGGAAATTAGGTATGGAAACGGGAATCTCGCTTCCAAACCTATTTTCTATCTTCTCTTTTGCTGGGCCGGTTGAAGCCTTTACTTTTCCTGAATTGACAGCCAAAAGTGATGATAAAGGCAATTTTTCCATCAATCTCCCTTCTTCCAGCCCCGAAAAATTCAGATTGTTTGCTCAGACTGATTTTAAAAAATCAATCTCGCCAAACAGTATTAAATTGAGCTTTAGCATTCTGCCTGTCTGGATGATTATTGTGAAGTTTTTTCTGTTTTTATTTTCTTTAATTAGACCACGTTTATTGGAGATTCTCATAATCGCAGAGATAATATATATTATTTATGTTATGAAGGGCCATATTCAAAACAAGGCCATTATCTTGTATAAAAACCGTCTTCCTGTGATTAAAGAGGAACGAGCATTAATTAAATACTAAGTGCGCTTTTTGATTTAGGGCTGTATCATCGGCTTTTATCTCCAAGAAATACTCGGCCGGCTTGGTGGCGGAGATATCAAAATAGGCTTTTCCGTAACTATCTGTCAGACCTTGAATCGCCTCGATATTTAAAGACTGATCGGTGCCAATAAATATTTTTTTCCCCATCACCCCCAAACCCTGATTATTCAAAATAAAAACCGTTAAACGGATTTTTTCCTGTCCGTTGGCTCTGGCTTGTGAGGGGGTGCTAAAGATATAAGAATTGTCAATCGAGAATGAGGCTTGGCTGACGGAAGCACGACCGGTAAAGTACTTTATTTCATAAAATCCAAAAGCCGTGACAAAACCAACTATGACAAGAAGCAAAATAATAAAAAAAATGATTGATTTTTTCATATAGTTTAATCTTAGATCAGCTTATAAGTTATGTCAATTATAGATTTCTCGCATTTTTATCAGACTATAGGTAGAGTTTTAAAAATCAACCAACACTACATAGATGTTTAAGGGCAGTAAAATAAGCCAGGTTAAAAGAATTTGAAATTAGCAGAGAAAATTATTGAGTGATAAATCAAGGATTAGAATCGTAGTCATCCCGTGAGGACGGGGATCCAGACTAAAATCACCATGGATTCCCACCTTCGTGGGAATGACAAAAAAAAATTGTTAAAAAATATTTGATCGTTTCTTGGTTATTATTTAGATTAATTAAAAATTAGATGCTTTCGCCTCCTTTTTGAGCAGTATATATTATAAGCTTAATGATGTTTATTGATATATTAACGTTCTATAATATTTTCTGCGGTAATTCTTTTAAATATGATTAAATATCATTATAAAGGGCGAGTCTTGACTCGCCCCTACTACATCATATAATATACAAAATACCTCTTGACAACCATATTAAGACTACTCTATGATGGAATTGTATGCCAAATACGTATAATCTTTATAATCTTGAAGCCCCATTCAAACAATTCCTTCTTGCGGGAAACCAAAAAGCCGTTTCTATCAAAAACTACCTGTCTGATGTTCGTCATTTCTTTGGCTGGTTGATCTTATATTTTAAATCCCACAAAATACAAATAGAATCGGAGGTCACAATTACCCAGTTTATTACCACGAGTGTTATTTCCGAATACAAATCATATCTGGAATCAAATAATATTCCTCACAAAACCACCAATCGCCGGCTGTCAACCTTGCGCAAATTCTGTTCTTTTTGTATTTCTCAAGGTTGGATGAAAGAAAACCCGGCGAAAAAAATATCAAATATTTCCTCCCTACCCCCTACTACCTACCCCCTACAACCTAATAAGGCTTCTGTAAGCCCTGGATTATTTAAGAAAGCGATGGCGTTCATCGGAAGATGGAAGATAGGTATGGAAGCGGGTCAAGAAGATAGAAGTAAGATCCCGTTTCCAATCCCTCCTTCTATTTCTAACTTTGGTTTACAACATTATATTGGTTTAATAATTATTTTAATCTTCGTCTCGGTCATGGGGGCCGGCATTTATAATCAATTTTTTGTTAAAGTCCGGGAGCAGTTTGCTTATCCAACCGCTTTAACCAGGGCGGGAAGAATTCTTTCTTTCCAGGGCCGGTTGACCGATACTCTGAGTAACCCAATCACAACGGCGACGAACGTAACCTTTAAACTTTACAGCGTCTCAACCGGCGGAACTGCTTTGTATAATACTGGTGCTTGTTCGGTGACGCCAGATGGCGACGGGATTTTTTCTTCTTTAATCGGCTCTGACTGCGGAGCGGAAATCGGTAATGCAATTTTCACTGAAAACACTAATATCTATCTTGGTGTCACGGTCGCAAGCGATGCGGAAATGACGCCGAGGCAACAGATTGCCAACGTAGGATATGCGATTAACTCCGAGACGTTACAGGGGCTTCCACCGGGGACAGGAACGTCGGTTATCCCTTATATCAATGTTGACGGTAATCTGCTAATTGCGGCGGCCAGTCCCGGAATCAGATCGACTTACACCTCGACTGACTTTACTTTATCCAGTGCCAAAGCCGCCGTCATTCAAGCGGCCGGAACCGGTGATGTTATTTTACAGGCAACCGAAAGCGGCACTTTAAAATTCCGCACCGGCGGGGCAACCGATACTTACACAAGAATTACGGTTGATAATGCCGGATTAGTTGGCATCGGGACGACGAATCCGGGACAACAACTGGAATTAACAGGCGATCTTAAGGTTGGCGGAGATGATATTTTTATGGGAACCAATACGTCCGGAATGCTTCTTGTTGCCGATGGAACAAACTTTAATCCAGTGGCAATGTCTGGGGATATAACCATTGACGGAACGGGGGCAACGGCAATTGGAACGGATAAGGTGGTTGAGGCTGATTTGAAAGTAGTTGATGCCGCGGTTGATGAAGAGTGTCTCACTTATGAGACAACTACAGGAGACTTTGAGTGGCAGACATGCGGTGGCGGAGTGACAGCTGACTCTTTAGATTTTATTGATTTTGAAGATACTTTGGATCTGGATGCTAACTTAATCCTTAATCAGGCGGCGTATACTTGGGTTCAAAACTTTACGGGAGATACCACGGTTGGATTAACTTACAACGCCAATTCATTAACAACAGGTACGGCTTTGGCTCTTTCTTCAACTGCTACAACTTTTAACGGAGAGCTTTTGACTTTGAGTAAAACTGGAGCTTCCGGCTCAACTGCCTTTACATCAGATATTGCCAATGTTGCCTACTCCCAGACCTTCAATGGCGGGGTTGGACTTGATTCAACTGGAAATGTCTTAGATCTGTCCCGTGCCATCACTCTTAATAATGTTGGTAATACCCATACAGTTTCCGGAGCGGGAGTAACAGTATCTGACTCTGGCACTCAAACTGCCGGAACCTTAACCTGGACTGGAGACACGATGAGGGTGGCCCAGAACTATACAGGAGCCAATTCATCAGCCCTAAATATTACGACCGCCTCAACAGATGCGGGAACCTCCAACTTTGCCCTTCGTGTCAATGACGATGGCACCTTTACCGATTCCACTCCTTTTGTGGTTGACGAAAGCGGCAACGTCGGGATTGGAACTACAACCCCACAGACTACATTAAATATTCTTAAAACCAGCGCGGGGGCAGAAACGTCTCCATTATTACTAACCAATCTTAGTGCCACTGATGGAACGGCGGTCGCAATAGATTTCTCTAGTTATAGCGATGGCTCCCTTCTAACAGGACAAATAACTAACAAAAGAGAAGCTGGCGCGGATTATTCTCTAATATTTGGGACTTATGGTAATTTTGATGCAATGTCGTTAAGAAGCGGTAAGGTCGGGATCGGCACGACGAATCCGGGTATGAAATTAGACCTTGGGACAGATTATTTAACAACTAACTCAACTTTTAGGACTGGGACATTTGAATTACAACCTTATGCATTAAACAATTCCTTTCTTGCTGAAAATGCTTATTACAACGGAAGCTGGACGAGACGAAATACTGGCTATGCTGAAGGATTTCAGTTTTACAATGGACAAACTCTGTTTTTTAATAATACTAGTGGAACTGGAACCTTTACAGCAACTTATCCCTTCAAAACTGATTCTGCTAATTCCGGATCAGTGGCTCTAGGCGGAAATATCAATGTGACAACAGGAAATTATAGTGGCGCCACAATGGTTGTTTTAGGAAGCGGCAACGTCGGCATCGGGACGACGGCGCCGGGATCTGCTCTGGATGTTAAAGGCACTTTAAGACTGTCTGGCGCTACTTCAGGCTATGTGGGCTTGGCCCCGGCAGCTGCGGCTGGTTCTACGACCTATACTTTACCCGCGGCGGACGGAACTTCCGGCCAGGTTCTCTCCACCAGCGGAGCAGGAGTTTTAAGCTGGGCAACCGGCGGTGGATCTTCTTCATGGTCGGCTTTGACCGTTCCTACTGCCGATCTTTCTCTCGCCCATGCCGCATACACGACCACTTTTGGCTGGACAGCTACTGCTGCTTTGGATCCCTGGACAATGAACTTAACCAATAATGCCGGAGCGGCTACAGCCCAAAGATTTGTTAATATTGTTAATGCTTTAACCTCACAAACAGTTGATGTTAATACCGAGGCTTTGTTGAGACTTGATAATGCAGATACTAATGTGGCTGGTTCAACCGTGGTTGATGATGCTATTTTAATTACCAATACCGGCGGAATTACTAGTGGTATAACCGATGCTATTGACGCTTCAGCTGCCGAGATTGTCAATGCCTTAAATGCCGGGCCAAATGTCATCTTGGGCACAACTGCCGCCATTGACTTTACCAACTTTGATGTCTCCACTGCCGGCCTGGTCACTGCCGGCACTTACAATGGTCAAACTATCTCTTCCGCCGCTAATTTTACCGGCACAGCTACAGTGGCCACTTCAGTCTCCTCGCCCATCTTTCAAGGAATCGCCGCTGCCGTCACTTTTGGCAATGCATCATACGGAACAACGATTGCAGGATCAGGTCTAATTGTTTCTCCAACCGCCTGGACGGCCACACCCACTATCTCTGGCTTAGCCACCATGACCTTGGGATTTGACAGCAATGCCGCCTCAACCGTGGCGGGTTTAACCGTAGACACCAATGGAAATCTGACCGTATCCAATGGAACTCTGTCTGTTACAGCTCCGTCAACAACAGGCAATGCCGCCGCAGTCATAGCTAACTCTTTGACCACGGGAACAGCCTTGAATGTTTCCTCAACTTCAACAGGCGGAGGAGCTTCTGGTGTAAGTAAAGTTTTAAATATTTCACGATCGGGTGCTAATGACCAACTTGCCCACACCTCTTATGGTCTTTACTCTGCCGTTACCAATACCAACGTCACATCAGGCACTAACATTGCCGGCTACTTCTCTGCTTCAGGCGCTACCACAGCCAACTACGGCCTGATTGTAGCGGCCGGCAACGTCGGCATCGGGACGACGGGACCAGCTAGTCAACTCTATATTGGAAATAACGTAGCTAGCTGGACAAATGCATCTAATGCTCAAGTAACGATCGAAGGAGTCGATAATGAAACAACTGTTAAAGCATTGTCTATTCTTGATGAAAACGCAAATGAATATTTTTTTGTTAGCTCTGTTGCCGGCTCAAGTGTAGGAAAAACATATTTTAACGGCAACGTTGGCATCGGGACGACGGGGCCGGCCGGTAAACTAGACATAACTGATACTTCAAATACGGCCGCTTCTTTATCTCTTACTAATAATACTGCAACAACCATAGGTGTGGGGATTGATACCCTTGGAGTCTTAGATTTACAGTCTACATCTTTAACAACAGGTAACTTTTTGAATATTGAACTAAATGCCTTAACTAGTGGAAAAGGACTAAATCTTACATCCACTTCCACGGGACTGACCGGAGATCTGACTAACATCACGGCATCCGGAAGCAATGCGGCCGTGACAGGCAGTGTTCTTAAAGTCGGACTTACTGGAGCTTCAGCAATTGGTACCGCACTTAATGTCACTTCAGCCGGTGCTTCAGGATTTGCCTTGCGAGTCAATGATGATGGAACTTACACGGATACTACTCCTTTTGTGGTGGACTATGCCGGCAACGTCGGCGTTGGAGATACTTCCCCTGCTTCCATGTTAACCGTTGGCTCAGGAGATTTATTTCAAGTAAACTCATCAGGAATAATAGCTAATATTGATGGAGTAGCCCACACGATAGACGATGTCTCGGGAAATCTTACTTTAACTTCAAACGGCACGTCCGTCATGATTGCCGATGACCTTGGGGTGAATGGGGCTACTTCGGCTGATATTACCTCTACCACTACCACCGCTACTGTTTTTGATACGACCGTTACTTCTCTGTCTTTAGGCTCGGCGGCCACAACCTTAAATCTTGGCGCCGGCGGAGCTTTAACGAGAGCTATTAATATTGGCACCGGTACTGGAGCCGATACAATTAATATTGGTACCGGCATCACCACTGCCGATGATATTAATC